>NZ_JCAFYN010000010.1:0-94704 GCF_059374735.1 Enterococcus sp. GPZ-007
ATGAAATAGGAGAAAGACTTTTTGAAGTCTAATCACTAATTATGAATAAACAATGGAGGAATTGGTTGAAGAGAAAATTAAGTGATGCGTATCAACTCTTACAACAGCTCGATAGTCGATTGTATCAAGCCTATCGTTCCATAAAAGAATTGACAAAAATACAGAAAAGATTTCTAATTTGCCTGTTGACACTATATTCAATCTTCTTAGTGAGATTCGTCAATTCATTGGTTGAAAATAATATGGCATGGTTGAATGGATCATGGTCTAATCAATCTTATGAGTATATTATCAAAGCAAAAGATGAGCGATGCATGTATTGGGACGTCAAACAGGGCAATAATTATTTAATGAAGGAAGCTCAATTTGCCGTGAACTCTTCAAAAAAAGATGTCATTTTGACTCGAGACGGCAGTAGCTTTGAATACCATTTCATCCGATTGGACAAAAGCCGATTGGAGCTACAGATATTTAATAATCACGAGAAATTGAAGAGTCTAGAACTAAAGAAAGTAAACTGATACCTGCACAAATCTAGTTATGAGCCATCAGCATCTGCTAAGAAACTAGCAGATGCTTTTTTGTATGTTTGAAAACCACCTGCTGTGCTGGTGGTTCAAAAGAGCTTCCAGCGTGGTATTAAAAAGACCTCCCAAAATTGATAAACTGATGTTGGTTTCCCGACCGCATCACCATCAAAGATAGGAGGTGTCCTTATGGAAAAGGACAAAGAAAGTTTATCATATAGTAAATGGAGATGTAAGTATCACATCGTGTTTGCGCCAAAATATCGGAGACAGATCATTTACGGAAAATATAGAGAAAGTATAGGTGAGATTATTCGCACGCTCTGTGAAAGAAAAGGAGTAGAGATCATTGAGGCAAATGCCTGTGCAGATCATATTCATTTGCTTGTAAGTATTCCATCAAAGTTAAGTGTTTCGCAATTCATGGGCTATTTAAAGGGAAAAAGTAGTTTAATGATATTCGACCATCATGCAGAGTTGAAATATCGCTATGGGAACCGAAAATTTTGGTGTCGAGAGTACTACGTGGACACGGTTGGACGGAATAAGGAGCAGATAGCTGAGTATATTCGTAAATAAATAAAAGAAGATTATTCAGCAGATCAGCTTACGTTGTTCGAAGAGGTAGACCCGTTTACAGGAGCAAAAAATAAAAAGAGATAGAGCGATATTCTTTTAGAATCAGCGAGTAGAAGTGGTGCGGGGGGAAGCTTTCAGAGGGCCTTTTAGGCCGAGGCCGGTAAGAGAGGCTTCTAGCCGAAGAGCAAACCACCCGTTTCACGGGTGGTTATGATTATTGCTACTTTTTGTGAAATTTCGTTTTGTTGATAAACGGACATCAAAAGAGAGGTTAAGAGGCATCATTTTTATGCCACTTTCTTGTCAGTTTATATGATAGACTTTTGTGGAAAGTATGTTCATCAATGCAAGACCCCAATTTTACTAAATGAAAGAGTTGCACTGGTAGAAATGTTTAAAAGGAGAATAGATGATGGATGAAACAGAAAACTCAAAGTAAAAAGTAGTATTTGTTTTGCCTTCCACAATTGTAAACAGTCCGGGAAGCCGGATGTTTGTCATTTCTCAGTATAAGAAACCAATCCATAAAATGCAGGAAAGTTTCGGAAATAGCTACTTGGTCAAGTCAAATTTCTTGGACAACATCAAAAAATTTGATGATGATACGATCTATTTGATTCCTGAGCAGCATCGGCATGTGATTGATCTTGAAAAGGTTAAGAAACATGTCATGGTTTCTTCAAGTATTTTTGGCGATGAAGTTTTAGAGGATATACACAAAAAGGTGTCTGTTCTTCAAATTAGTCGGCGAATATAAAAAAGAAATAATCATTATTCTGAACCTATGATCAAGGATTTTTGGTGTTCTTTTCAACTATAGGCTACCCCTTTATTTTATCGTATACTTGTTTTATAAGTACGAGTGTTTTTTCAAAACAAGGAGGCTGTTATGAGAAATTTCACGAAAATCACGGCGATCTACACGATTTTTATGCGATCATCAGCTTCATCTTGTTGATGACTATTGGTGTTTTTACAGTTGCATCGAGAGGCGCTTTCATGCTGACATTATTTGGCGGATTGCCATTTTTTGTTGGCCTCTTGCATATTGTCGGATTTGTTTGTGAAATTCTTTGTCTGCGTTTGAGTAAGGAGTATCCAGCAAAAAGAAGGTTGGTGTTTCTTTGTTTGATCTTTTACATCATTGAGATATTCGCATTGGTTCTTCCGATTGTTGGCCTGCTTGGAAATGCGAGCTCTGTATTCGCACAAAATGTGATTCTCTACGCGATGGGGAGTATTCCAGTAACGAAAATCTGCTTATTGGTGCTTTCGACCATTATTTTAGTGAAATTTCGGAAGAAAAGGGTAACCGATTTTGAGTTAGAAGAGAGCGACTTCTTAGAGGAGGACGAGAAATGATTTCTCGGGATGATAGTGATGCAGTAGAAGCGTTTGATTGGGGGCGAGCTTCAGAAAATTATGCGAAATATCGCGATATTTACCCAGCGGAATTTTATGAAAAATTGATCGTGCTAGGGATAGGAACTCGTGGTCAAAATGTACTAGATTTAGGAACAGGGACGGGCGTTTTACCGCGGAATCTTTATCAACATGGGGCGGAATTTACTGGTGTCGATGTATCACCGGAGTAAATTGAACAAGCCAAAAGGTTGTCGAAACAAGAAAATATGGATATCACGTATTTTTCGACATCCTCTGAGAAAATTGACTTTCCTGATAACAGCATGGATGTAGTGACGGCTTGCCAATGCTTTATGTCCTTTGATCCATCGATCTTGATTCCGAAATTAGAGCGGATCATTGTTGCTGGAGGCAAGTTGGCGATCCTCTTTTTAGCTTGGTTGCCTTTTGAAGATAAGCTGGCGGCTGAGATGGAGGCACTCGTGCTGAAATATAGTCCCAATTGGTCAGGTGGAGGAATGAAGCGCGAGTTGGCTCCAATTCCAGAATGGGTGGAAGAGAGCAGCTTCGAAGTGGCACAAAATATCGGCTTTGAGGTTGATCTGGCATTTACCCGCGAGTCGTGGAATGGTCGAATCAAGACTTGCCGCGACGTAGAAGCTTCTCTGAGTCCTGTTGAGATACAGGCTTTTGAGAAGGAGCCTGACAAACTATCCGGAAGAATTTAAGGTTAAGCATTACGCGACGATGCAGATTTTCAGAAATTCAAAACAGCCGAGATCAAAGAGAAGCAAGACGAACGAGGTCAGCAAAATAGCTTTCTTTACGCCTTTGATGCCCAAAATCAAAATTTCGCTGTCCTTCAATTTTTAGAAGATCGACCAGATGACAAATCTGCTGTAGGGATGGTACCAGAATTATTGCAGTATCTGAGTGAGAATGTTCATTAATAATTATAAAAAGTGCGTTTCCTTTTTTATTAGGAAGCGTACTTTGTTCTTAAATAAAGCTTTTGAGAAAACCCTTATTTTCAGGCCTCTTTTGGAGCTCCAGTTTTGCGATCTGATGGATCAACGTATCTAGGGTGATTTCATTCATTTCTTCTTCCACTTTTTTCTGTAAAGCATCATATTTTTCGTTCAGTACAGCTTGAATATTGGCTCCCACAATACAATTGGGATTGGTTTTTGGATCAATTTGGATCAGATTTGTATTTCCTTCAATGCTTTTATAGACATCTAGCAAAGTGATTGCTTCTGGTGACTTGGCAAGAGTAGGATTAGGTTTGCCAACTTGTGTAATGATTAGGCCAGCTTTTTTCAGTTGACTCATAATTTTTCGAATGTTTGCCGGATTTGTTTCCACACTTTTTGCGATCATCTCACTTGAGAGTAAATCAGTATTTTTATAGATTTCGATATAAGTAAGGATATGGATGGCATCACTAAATTGCAGCGAATATTTCATAGTAATTGATCCCTTCAAAATTTCTTTCTGGACATATCTTATCATACTACTTATGACAATAGGTGTAAATTATAAATGTACAGCTGAAATTAAGGAGTGACTTGTATGAAGTATTTAGTAACAGGGGCAACTGGTGGATTTGGTAATTATGCATTAGATTTCTTGAAGGAGAGTGTGCCAACCTCTGATATTTATGCCTTGGTTCGCAGTGAAGAAAAAAGCGCCGCATTAAAGGAAGCTGGAATAAATCTGCGTATTGGTGATTATGCGGATAAGAAGTCGATGGAAAAGGCTCTACAAGGTATTGATCGATTATTATTTGTGTCAGGAACTCCTGGCAACCGACAAGAAGAACATGCCAATGTAGTTGAAGCAGCCAAAGAAGCAGGCGTCTCTTACATCGCCTACACTAGTTTTGCGAGAGCAGATAAAGCAACTAGTCCTTTGGCAGCAGATCACATCTTTACTGAGAAACTTATTGAGAAAACAGGAATTGCCCTTACCTTTTTACGAAATAATTGGTATTTGGAAAATGAAATGCCGATTGTTGATGCAGCCTTGAATGGTGGTAAGTTTGTTTATGCAGCCGGTCAGGGGAAAACAGGTTGGGCGCTGAAACGCGAATATGCGGAAGTTGCCGCAAAAGCCCTGCAAGGAAAAGATTTTCCAGCTATTCTTGAGCTATCTGGAAAACCAGTGAGCTATGAGGCTTTAGCGGCGGCCTTGAAAGCAGCAACTGGCATGGAAATCGAGGTTGTGAGTTCAGATAATCAGGGATTCATTGAAAATCTAACAGTTAATGGGTTGCCGCAACCAATTGCAGAAATGTTCCTATCCTTCCAATCTGATATTAAGGATGGTCAACTGGATGTTGTTTCTGATGATTTTGAAAAAGCCTTGGGACGACCATTAATCAGTTTGGAAACTGGATTTAAAGAATTATTAGCCTAAACTGATTAACAAGGAGTGATTAAATGAACTATGCAGTGACAGGGGCTACAGGAAACTTAGGAAGCCAAATCGTAAATGAATTAACTACTTTGGTGGATAAAAAGGATATCGTCGCAATTGTACACACACCATCAAAGGGCCAAAAACTAAAAGAGCAGAAGATTGACGTGCGAGCTGGAGATTATTCTGATGTTGCTAGTATGACTGAGGCGCTAAAGGATATTGATTTATTGATCTATGTCCCCAGCAAAACCTACGATGTTGTTCAGCGGGTATTAGAGTTGGAAAATACCTTGACTGCAATGAAGAATGCTAAAGTTAAAAAGATTATTTTCGTTAGCTTTTTTGCGGATCAAGAAAACAATCCATTTGTGATGGCTCCTTATTATGGCTATGTGCCAAGACGGTTGGCAGGATCAGGATTGAAATGTACGATAGTCAAAAATTCGTTGTATGCTGATCCCTTAGTCCCATATTTACCAGAATTGATCGAGCGAAAAAATATCATTTATCCGATTGGAGAAAAGAAACTGTCCTTTATCTCATTAGCTGACAGTGCAGAAGCAATTGCACACTTGGCGGTTCGGCCTGACCTTAGAGACAATGGGCAAACTTACTTATTGAGCCAAGAGAAAAACTATTTCCATGGTTGAACTGAGTAAGGTTATGAGTGAAGTTACTGGCAAAGAGATTGGCTATCAACCGGTCAGCTTGGAAGAATTTGCGAAGATTTATCAAGGGGACGGCTTATCATTCTAGCGTAATCGAAGAAACACCATTTCGTTGCCTCAACCGGTTTTGATTATTTTACAGGGTGCATTTCAAGACACAACAAAACGCCAGCAGAGGTGTAGAGTTCAAAACAGCAACCCCTGAAGAAGCGCCATTCTTAATGAGCCAAAATGGGTAGACAATATCAAATTTCGTTTAAAGAGCATTGCTCAGTTAGAGAATAATCAACTAGAGATCCTAGCCGATACACAAATCCAATTTGAGCGAATACATTCATTTTCCGATGGTAATGTTCGGACCGGCAGACTTGTTTTGATGTTTCTTAGCTTGAAATACATGGAGTTTTTAGGTGAGATAGTAGTCAAAAACTATCTAAGCTGTTTGAAGAATCATTACAATATGAAAGATAACGTTTAACTGAATTTAATTAAAAAAACGACTATTCCAAAACGGAGTAGACGTTTTTAGTGTGCCTTCTATGTCGAAAATCAGGTAGCGCGAAAGGGCGTACCAGACTTAATAGTAAATACAATCAATTATGTGGTTTTTCCTTGGATGAGTTTAATCGGCAAAGCGTAATGCTGCTCCAGTTTTTTTTCTGGTGTGGTGATGCGCTGGATCAACAGATCAACTAATAAATCAGCAAAGTCAGAAATTGGTTGAGCGATAGTTGATAACTGTGGGAAATAATTTTGAACAAATTTTGTTCCATCGTAACCGATCAGTTTTAATTCTTCGGGAATAGAAATCTTCATTTCCTGACAAATATTGTAGACTAAAATGGCAGTCAAATCATCTGTACAAAATAGACTGTCCAAATCTTCATTTTCTAAAATCCGTTTGATTTCTAATGTTTTCAAAGCCATCGAACTCGCTCTTGAATCGATCGTAAAGACTCGTGGCTCTAACTGTTTTTCTGCCAAAAAATCTTCGTAGCCTTCTAAACGCCCATTGGTGGGAGAATTTGATTTTAAACTACCGGTTAGAATACCGATTTTTCGACAGCCACGCAGATATAAGTTTTCAGTAGCGAGGTAACCGCCATGAAAATTGTCACTGCCTATAATTGGAATACTTTCAGACAGATGACGGTCGAAAGAGACGATTGGCAGATCGAGATCTTCATATTCCTTGATCCCGAGGTTATGTGCACCGGCGATAATACCGTCTACTCTATTTGCTGAAAGCATGTTAATATAAGCGCGTTCTTTTTCCTTATTATTGGCACTATTACAAAGGATTGTTTTGTAGCCTTGTTCAAAGAGCGTAGCTTCTAGTTTATCCACGAGTTCGCCAAAAAAAGGATTAGAGACAGTTGGAAAAATGAGACCAATCAGCTGCGTATTTTTCCCCTGCAATGATCGAGCAAGAGAATTTGGCTGATAATTTAATTCCTTCATTGCCAGATGTACTTTATCAATGGTTTTTTGACTTAGTGATCCATAATTATTGATCACACGTGAAACTGTAGTGGGTGAAACACCTGCTTTTTTTGCGACGTCAGTCAATTTGATTGCCATTGTATGTTGTACTCCTTAATCGTTTTTCATGTTACGTAAACACCAGAAATCACCTGAAAAATCGCCAGCATCTCCTTCAATATAGACATTTTGCTCGTCTTTATTTGGGAATACTCTTGAGGTTAAAACAGCTTGTCCACCATTCACAAAGATCTCGCAAACAGAATGATCCACAAAAATCTGCAAGGACAAAGGCTGGTTATTTTCTAAGGATAGACTACGAGTCGTGTCATATTCCTGAGCATAAGGATTACTTACGCACGAGCGGTCCACACTAATCATACCATTTTTTGCATCGAAATCGATGGTTAATGCGTGTTCTTTTTGCTTATCTGAATAAAGCTGGAGTCTACCGTGACTATCTGGTGAAAGAGTAAGAACCAACTCATAGCAGTTAGCCGTCTCTTCAGCAAGCGTCCATGTTTGCTGAGACAGCGATCCATCGAAAGAAGTGTGGGCTTGTCTTAGGTCAACCAGTTCCTTAACAGGTGTTTGATACAGTTGACCATCCATCAATCGCAATTCTTTGATGATACTTAGACAATGAGCCCAGCCTTCGGAGTCGCTCGGATAAGCTACCTCAGGAAGGCCGATCCAACTTACTGCTAAGGTTCGACCATCTGGTGCGTTAAAGGCTTGTGTGGCGTAGACATCAAAGCCGTAATCCAAGTTTATTAATCCACTCGGTTTAGTCAGGGAAAGTGATTTGGTGTCAAATGCATCAGCAATAATATAGGTATTCGGATAGATATTTTGATAGTCCATTATTTTTTTGTCCAATCCTTGGGGACAGAATAGAAAAACTGGTTTTTGATCAATAAAGACTAGATTTGGACATTCTACCATAAAGCCCATTGGTTGGTCAGAGAAATCTAAAGCACCTTCAAAATGCAGTTCTTTCAAGGTCTTGCCAGAGTATGCGAGTACTTTTCCTTCAAGCTCTTCCGTTTGCGCGCCAATCAGAAGCCAGTAGTTATCCTGATAGCAGAAAACTTGAGGATCACGAAATTCATGCGTATACCCTTTAGGTGGTTCAGGAATAATCGGACGTTCCTCCTTGATGATTTGCCCATCTTTATTCATGTGGGCTAAGAGTTGATAGGAAGTTCGCCGCCAATTTGAATCACGCACATTCCCTGTGTAAGCTAATATCAGCTCGTCATCAATAACAATACCAGATCCAGAGTAAACCCCATGCTGATCATAGGGGGAATCAGGTAAAAGAGCAATTTCTTCAGACGCCCAATCCACCAGATTATCGGACGAAACATGGGCCCAGGATTTGACTCCATGAACAGGTCCCATTGGATAGAGCTGATAGAAGAGATGCCATTTGCCATCAAAGTACGAAAAGCCATTCGGGTCATTCAAGAGACCACTCCTCGGTTGAATATGATACTCTTGCCGCCAAGGGGAACGGCTGACGGTTTTGTTAAGAAACGTTTTGTAGTCTTCATCCCATTGATCATACGGCAGGTAGCGCAGATTATCGGTCCATTCTTGTATTAATTCCATTCGTAGTTCTCCTTCCAGGGGATCAAGAAATAGCATCCTATTTTGAGTCTAGATAGATGATTTAGTAAACGGATCAACTTGTCCGTATTCTGTTTAGAAAACGCCTTCGTTCGATATTAAGATACTTTAAAACGAGTTAAATGTCAAACGTTCATCATTTGTGTTTTTGTTTGTTAACTTAGGTGTGTCTATTATTAAAATTTGTTTAAAAATATTTTTGATAAACGTTTGACATTTTAGAGAGATGCTGTATGATAAAGGTGAAAAAGCGATTACATGGAAAGGGGAAAAATTATGAATCATCAAAAAGTTGCCTCAGAAGTTAGTAAAGCAGTAGGGGAAGGAAATATTCAAGCAGCTGCTCATTGCGCGACCCGATTACGCTTGGTACTAAAGGATCCTAGTAAGGTTGATCACGCTGCTCTAGACAATAACGAGGATGTAAAAGGCACTTTCGAGGCCAACGGACAATTTCAAATCATCATTGGGCCGGGGGACGTGAATAAGGTTTACGCCGAATTAGTCAAATTGACCAATGTTAAGGAAGCGTCTACAGAAGATTTGAAAGCGGTCGCTGCAGAAGGCAAGAAAGTCAATCCTGCTATGGCCTTTATCAAAGTATTATCTGATATTTTTGTACCGATTGTTCCGGCTTTAGTGGCTGGTGGTTTACTGATGGCGATCAACAATGTATTGACTTCACCGAATTTGTTCGGACCACAATCAGTAGTTGAAATGTTTCCAAATATTAAAGATGTCGCCAGTATCATCAACTTGTTGTCATCCGCGCCATTTGCTTTTCTGCCAATTTTAGTAGGTTTTTCCGCGACTAAACGTTTTGGCGGAAACGGTTACTTAGGAGCAGCAATGGGTATGGCAATGGTTATGCCCGACTTAATTAATGGGTATGGCGTGGCAAATGCAATTTCTGAAGGAACGATGCCATATTGGAATATTTTTGGTTTAGAAGTAGCACAGGCAGGGTATCAAGGTTCTGTCCTGCCAGTATTAGCCGTTTCTTGGATACTAGCGACACTAGAGAAATTTTTCCATAAAAAAATCTCTGCTGCATTTGATTATACCTTCACACCAATGTTAGCAATTATTATTACTGGTTTCTTAACCTTTATTTTCGTAGGTCCCGTGATGCGTACTGTTTCTGATGGGCTGACAGACGGATTGGTATGGTTATATCAAACGACTGGTGCCGTTGGCTTAGGAATCTTTGGATTGTTCTATTCGCCAATTGTGATCACCGGACTACACCAAAGCTTCCCGGCGATCGAAACCACTTTATTGGCAGATGTCGCACGAACGGGGGGATCCTTCATTTTCCCTGTCGCTTCGATGGCAAATATTGCCCAAGGTGCTGCGGCATTAGCAATCTTTGTCTTAACCAAAAACGAAAAACAAAAGAGTTTGGCATCATCTGCAAGTATCTCTGCGCTACTGGGAATCACAGAACCAGCGATTTTCGGGATTAATCTAAAATTAAAATTCCCGTTTGTTTGTGCTATGATTGCTTCCGGAGTTGCGAGTGTTTCATTAGGGATTTTCCATGTATTATCTGTAGCGATGGGACCAGCTAGCGTGATCGGTTTTATCTCAATTGCGCCTAAGTCCATCCCATTCTTTATGATCGGTGTTGGGATTAGTTTTGTGTTAGGATTTGCGCTGACCTTTATTTACGGGAAAAAGAAAATGGATGTACCAGTAACAGCAGCCGTCGATGCAGATGAAGCAGTGGCCATCAATGAAGAACCGGATAAGTCAAATGGTGTTCAAGATGATATGCTGGCAGCTGTCGTTTCTGGAAAAATCGTTCCATTAAAGGATGTAAAAGATCCTGTCTTTTCAACTGAAATGATGGGAAAAGGAATCGCGATTGCGCCGGAAAGTAATCAGTTGTTTGCCCCGGCGGATGGCGTTCTGACTGTGATGTATGATTCGAAGCACGCTTATGGCATCCGAGCAGATAGCGGAGCGGAAATTCTTATCCACATCGGAATCGATACAGTCAACCTTGCTGGGAAATTCTTCTCAACAAATAAGAAAAAGGGCGAAAGAGTTAAAAAAGGAGAATTATTGGGAACGTTTGATAGAGAAGCAATCAAAAATGCTGGCTATGATGATACCGTAATGATTCTAGTCACAAACTCAACAGTTTATAGTGAAATCAGTGCGTTAGACAAGAAAAAAGTCGTTCAGGGTGAAGACATTGTTGTTGTGAGTAAGGCTTATGACTAGTAAATGGTGGAAACAAGCGGTTATTTACCAGGTCTATCCCCGCAGCTTTCAAGATAGCAACAACGATGGAATTGGGGATTTAAACGGGATCATTAATCGATTAGACTACTTAGCTTTTTTAGGGGTCGATGCCCTTTGGCTGAGTCCAGTCTATGCTTCTCCTAATGATGACAATGGCTATGATATTAGCGATTATGGAGCAATCGGTCCAGAATACGGTACGATGGAGGATATGGAGCGCTTAATCAAAGACGCCGCTAGTCGGGGAATCAAAATTATTATGGATTTAGTGGTTAATCATACTTCTGATGAGCATGTTTGGTTTCAAGAGGCATTAAAGAGTAAGGACAACCCGTATCATGATTTTTATGTCTGGCGAAGTCCGGTTGATGACGGTTTGCCAAATGGATTGAAATCTAATTTTGGCGGCTCAGCTTGGACCTATGTTCCCCATTTAGATGAATACTATCTGCATTTGCACTCTAAAAAACAGCCAGATTTGAATTGGGGAAATCCAAAGATGAAACAAGCAATCTGGGATATGATGAATGGTTGGTTAACCAAAGGAATCGGCGGTTTTCGCTTAGATGTGATTGATTTGATCGGTAAAGAACCAGATCATGAAATCACACAAAATGGTCCGCAGCTGCATGCATTGTTGCAGGAAATGAATCATAAAACCTTTGGAAAATATGATGTTGTTACTGTAGGAGAAACGTGGGGAGCAACGCCAGAAATTGCGGAGCTGTATTCGAGTCCCGAGAGGGAGGAACTGTCTATGGTTTTCCAGTTTGAACATATCAACTTAGACAAGCAAACTGGAAAGCGAAAATGGGATTTAAAAGCCTTAGACCCACAAGAGCTACACGAAGTTTTCTCAAAATGGCAGATTCAGTTAGATAAAAAAGGTTGGAATTCTTTGTTTTGGAACAATCATGATCTGCCGCGAATCATTTCTCGCTGGGGAGATGATTCGGAGGAGTATCGGGAAATCAGCGGGAAAATGCTGGCGATCTATCTTCATTTCATGAAGGGAACACCATACATCTATCAGGGAGAAGAGATCGGAATGATCAATTATCCTGTGAAAGATATTCAAGAGGTCGACGACGTTGAAAGCATACGGATGTATAATGAACGACTAAAACAAGGCTACTCGATACAAGATTTAATTACCTCAATAAACGCGAAAGGCCGAGACAATGCTCGCCATCCGATGCAGTGGGACACGCAACTAAATGCTGGCTTTTCTGATGAGGAGCCTTGGCTTCCTGTTCATCCTAATTTTCCAACAGTCAATGTAGCGGCAGCTCTCGCCGATGAACAGTCGCTCTTTTATACGTATAAACAATTGATCGAGCTGAGAAAGCAATTTGACGTGATTGTAAATGGAAAGTATCAAGTGGTAGGAACAGAAAATCCATTTGTGTTATCGTATAAACGTTTTGATGAAATGGAAGAATTAACGATCGTGGTGAATTTTTCTGGTACTGATCAGCAGTATAAATTGGCTGAGCCACTTGCAGGTCAAGAGGTACTAATCCATAACTATCCTGAAAAGCTAGAACAGTGGCGGATGTTAGCACCATACGAAGCCTATGCTGTTCGAAAGACAAAATAAACCATTCCCCGCGAGCATATTAGCGGGGAATGGTTTTTTGCATTAGAGTTTTTTCCAATGAAACAGCAAGGTAGAAAAATCTTCTTTGATTCGCGGGAGCGCAATGCCAGCATAATTTAGTTCAGCACCGGAGACCAGCTTCCCTGTTGCAACATTTTTGTAGATAGTTTGATCTTCCAAATAATGTGTTTTTAAATAGTTTACAGGAATTGCGGGACGGGCTAGTCCGTTGAAATAGATGATCATCGCTTCTGTATCATTCTTAATCAACCAGCCAGTAGCAAAAAAATCATCCGCCGGCTGTAGACGATAAAACTTTCCAAACTGAAAAAGTGCGCGATGAGACTTGTAAAAATTGATCTGTTCAATGATTTCTGATCTTTCGTTTTCTGATAAATCCGTGATATCCAATTCATAACCCAAATTTCCACTCATAGCGATCAACCCTCGCGTGTGCAGTGATGTTTTACGACCGACCTGATGATTTGGTACAGGGGAAACATGTGCCCCCATCATGATCGGTGGGTATAAAAAGCTGTAACCATATTGGATTTTACTACGGCAGAGAGCATCCGTATTATCACTCGTCCATGTTTGCGGCATGTAGTGCATCATTCCTGGGTCAAAACGACCGCCGCCGCTGGAACAGTTTTCAAATAGACAGTCAGGGAACTGCTTTGTGATTGTTTCAAGAACACGATAAAGCCCCAATACGTAACGATGGGAGATTTCTTTTTGTTGTTGGGAGTTATAGGCCACACTGCCCACTTCAGTCAGATGACGATTCATATCCCATTTGATATAGTCGATTTTTCCTGTAGATAAATAACCACTTAGTACGTTGATTAAATATTCTTGGACAACGGATTGGCTCAGGTCCAGTACCAATTGTCTGCGTCCTTCTGTTAGAGGGTAATCAGGTATTTGCACCACCCAATCAGGGTGTTCTTCAAATAGGCGACTATTCTTAGAGATCATTTCTGGCTCAAACCACAAACCGAATTTCAAGCCTTTTTCCTGAATTTTCTCCGCCAGTCCAGCAATGCCCTGTGGCAGTTTTTCTCGGTTTTCGAACCAATCACCTAGAGAAGATGTGTCGTCATTTCGTTGGCCAAACCAGCCATCATCTAAAACAAACAGTTCGATTCCCATATCTTTTGCCAAATCGGCTTGTTTAAGCAGCTCATCTTCATGAAAATCAAAATAATTTGCTTCCCAAGTGTTAAGCAAAATAGGTCGCTTCCTTGCTTGCCATGGAGGAGGAATTAGCTGATTCTGATAAATTTCGTGGAAGGTTTGAGACATTCCATTGAAGCCGGAAGCTGAATAGTTCATAACGACTTCGGGTGTTTGGAACACTTCATTAGATTTTAGGCACCATTCGAAAGTTTCCGGCTGAATCCCTAATTGTACACGGCTTGATCCATATTGTTCCACCTCTACTTGCGCAGCAAAATTTCCACTATAGATAAAATGAAACGCATATACCTGACCTTGAAACTCGTCTGTGGTAAAATCTGCAAGTGCTAAGAACGGTTGATGCTGCGGACTGCTGGTTCCACGAGAGCTTTCAATTTTTTGAATTCCTGTATGCAAAGCTTGGCGAGTGATCGTTGCTTCGTTAGTGTGAGATCCGTTCAGAGTAACTAGGTCAAAATCGATACGGGGGAAGTCGATCATCATTGATCCGGCATTTTCAATAAATACTGTATCCTCACTGTGATTAACAAAGCGGACACTTCGAGTAATGACCGGGAATTCTTCGTAAAGAGTATAGGTGAGAACCATTTCCAGTTTCTGAATTTCGTCGATCAAAACAATTTCCAAGGTTTCAGCGCTATCACCGCGCAAACTAGGCAATCCTGCTAGAGTAGGTTTGCCAGATGAAATAGTATGGGCCTGATAAAAGAAATTCGTAATATTAGCCCCATTCCTTCGGCGAATCTGGTAATTACTGATACGGTGATCGCCTGTACCTTGCGTACTGGTTTCCATTGGTAAAGAATTTAATGAAAAGGTGCGATCGGCTTTATCAGGATTTGTTGCGAACCCGCGATCGATTTGCTGTAGAGTATTGCTGTCTGCATAAAAAGGAATAGACTTTCCAAAATAACGATGGGTAATATATTTTTCTTTTTCAATCCCGATGACATAGCTGATCTGTGAATTGGACAAGTGGAATATTTGATTTTCTAAATCGAATAAAATAGACATGAAATTAACCCCTTTCTGCTATATACTATAAGCATAAGGAATTGGAGAGAATGGAACAAGAATAAATAATTTGAATTGTGAGGGTAAAAAATTGCGAAAGGGTATATCGCAAAGTTATTACTATTTAGATAGCTACAATTTGCCATTTTTAAAAGGGATAGGCATTGGTCACGGTGGTGAGGATTATTTTTGGAGTAACAGGGATCGGAAAGATAATCTGATCGTACTGCAATATACTATAGAAGGAATCGGATACTTTGAAATAGAGGGGCAGGTAAGTATCCAAAGAAAAAACAGTTTTTTTCTGGCTGAAATCCCAAGTGATTGTTGCTATTACGGAAAAAAGGACTGGAAATTCTTATATTTAGAATTTTCGAAAGAAGTGCTTCAATGGTTTTATCCAATCAATGAGAGCCATCATAACTCTTCAATGGAATTTCGGGAATTACTTTTAAAAGTATTTGATACATTGGAAAATCAGACAGAAGTGGCTTTTTTTGAGAATAGCCAATTGACTTTTTCATTAGTTCTGGCATTAAAAAAAGAATTAGTGACGAAACGAGTAGAAAAATATCCTTTGGCGAGAGAGATGAAAGGTTATCTCGAACAGCACTACCAAAGAGATATAGGATTAGTTGATCTTGAAGATCAGTTTGAATTATCTAAATATAAAGCAATTCGGATATTCGAAAAGGCCTACGCGATTTCTCCGATAGCTTATCTGAAGAAGTATCGAATCAAGCGTTCATTGCCATTCTTGATCAATGAACAATTGACGATCAATGAAATCGCGCAACTTGTTGGGATGTCTAATGGAAACTATTTTGCAAAAGTTTTTAGAGCAGAAATGAAGATGACACCTAGTGACTATCGAAGAAACAGAAAAGTCTTTAATCAGTGATAACGCTAATAGATTGATTGGTAAATCAAGGTGTTTTTTCGGGTCTTTGACTAGCCGTTTTATTTCGCTTGAATACTTAAGAATGACTCACTTTAAAACCATCATTCTCAAATTCGATAAGATGAAAAGGACTATCCTGTTTTGGAATAGTCCTTTTCTATTTACAGCAGTCGAAATGCCTTATAAGGTCGACCAACTTTTGTATAAATTGTCTCAGCCTTCAATTGTTCGGCTTGTTCTAAATGGCTGATGTATTTACGAACAGATACATGAGAGAGACCACATTGGTCAGCTAATTCTTGGATCGTGAATGGCTGATTGATTTCACGGATCATCTTCAAGATATGCGCCAATGTATCGACAGATAAGCCTTTTTCCAGTTCTTCAGAATTCGCTGAAGGAGCTTTTTTGAATAGAGAATCAATCGTTTCTTGACTGACTTCTGCTGCATCAAGGCGCTGCCTTTTTTCCTGAAACAGCGCGATACTTTGTTTGAAGCGGTCAAAGGTGAAGGGCTTGATCAGGTAATCGATCACACCGAGATGCAGACCTTCTTTGACACTATGAGCTTCGTTGGCGGCGGTGATCAGAATAACTTCATGAGTGGTTTTATCCATCCGCAGTTTGGTCAAAACATCCAAGCCGTTGCCGTCCTTTAAATGGATATCTAGTAAAATCAAATCAATCGTCTTATCTACCAAAAGGATTTCCGCATCTTGAACAGTAGCAGCGGAATAAATTGTTTGAAAAAGCTCTAGTTTTTCTAAGTAGCTGCGATGGATGAATTCAACCATTGGATCGTCTTCGATAATCAGTACGTTCATGTCAATCCTCCTTGTAAACTGTTTCTAAACAAATCGAGATCGTCTGTTCATTGATTGTCAGCTGGAAATCGCCGTGACAATCTTCGACCAGCTGTAAGAAATAATTTTCCTTGAAGACCGCATCTAGATTCGCAATATCAGCTTCCTTCAATTGAATATGGTAACAGGTTTTCAATTGTTGTTCCCGATACTCAATCTCCATCAGCATCTCATCAGGCAAGTGGCGCTGTAAAAGGGCATGATGGATATAGCGATAGACGTTGATCAAATTGGACGTTTGTTCTTGATTTGTTGTATTTGGAATCTCAGGCGAAATCTCGATCAATAATTGGGTCTTACGTTCGGCGAATTTCTCACGTTCACCGATAAAGAAGCCGGCGATTACGGGATTTCTGACTAGCAGCGATAAGCGATGAGAAAACTCTTTTTCCGGCTGTAAAATATCGTTCAAGTAGATTTTCAGTTCGTCATAGCTTTCCAGATCGATTAACCCATAGATTACATGGAGCTTATTCATAAATTCGTGAGACTGACTTTGCAACGCCGAAGCATAGGCCGTTGTGTTTGCTAATTGATCAGTTACGAAAAGCGATTCCGTTGCATTTCTTAAGAACAGTATCGAGCCGACTTGTTTTTTGTGAACGAGAATCGGTGCGGCTGAGAAAAGATAATCCTGACCATTTTGGCGATAGAGCTGCTGGACTGACCGATTAAAATTCACTTGATCTTTGTCCAGTAAAAGCTGATCGATTTTTTTCCCGTTTAGCATATCCGATTGCCCGCTCAACTGGTGATACATATCTGTAGCGGCAATATTGGCTAAATTGATCGTATCGTCCTTGTCAATGACCACCACGACATCTTTTGTTTCATCCAGCATCGCATTTCGCTCAGTCAGCAGGCGCGAAATTTCCTTTGGCTCCAGATTTAATAATTGTTTCTTTAAATAGTAGGCAACGATCGAGGCAACCAGCAGACCGACTCCGATACTGATCAAAAGGGCGATGGTATATTGCTGGCGGGAGTTTTCGATCAATTGGCTCAAAGAATCTAGTTTGATTCCTAATGCGACGACACCGATTTGCTTACTATTTTCGTAGACAGGAACGAACCCCCGCAGTGAACGTCCCAAAGTTCCTTCACTTATGGACACATGGGATTTTCCATGTAACGCTTGATCCTCATCGCCGCCTTCAAAGTGCTTGCCAATCTTGGTTTCATCAGGGTGGGTGAGGCGAATACCTTCCATATTCATTAGCACAATAAAATCCATCTGATGAATCTTCGCCACTTCAACGGTATAGGCTTCGGTCTTTTCGGAAAAAGCATTCTCGAATAACGTTTGCCGAACAGCAGGTTCTAAAGACAACTGTTTTCCGACAGAGAGCAGCAGTTTTTCTTCTCTTTTTTGAACGACCTTCGCATCTTGATACAAGATCACGCTATAAAGCACGGTATTCGTGATCAGCAACGTCGAGATAAAAATAATCGATAGCAAAGCCCACAGGCGTAATCCTTTTTTCATCGGCTGTTCCTCCAAAATAAGTATAGCATAGGGCTTTCCGCACCTGTTTGCTTAAATTAATTGAGTTACTTAAATAAGTTGAATAATCTATCTTAATGATTCAAAACGCCTTATTCTGAAAGCGAAAACAAACAAGGAGGAGAACAAACATGGAAAAAGAACTTCAAAAAAACGGTGTCAATCTGACGCAGGCTTCCGCTGGTGTGAAGTCCCAAATCTTTATCGAAAAAATGATGGATGTAAAAGTTGGCTCGGTTCCTTTGCCAGTCTATGTGGTGCTGTCGGCAGTAATATTTGTGACTGGGATGGCGCAGCAGCTGCCAGTCAATATGTTGGGGGGATTCGCGGTAATTTTGACACTTGGTTGGTTATTAGGAACGATCGGCGCGAACATTCCTTTTGTTAAAAATTTTGGTGGTCCAGCAATTTTATCTCTTTTAGTACCGTCGATCTTGGTATTTTTCAATTTGGTCAATCAAAATGTTTTAGATTCAGCAAACATCCTAATGAAGGAAGCGAATTTCTTATATTTCTACATTGCATGTCTAGTCTGCGGCAGTATTTTAGGAATGAATCGCAAGATGCTGGTGCAGGGCTTGATGCGGATGATCGTACCGATGATGGTGGGGATGATCTTTGCGATGGGTGTTGGAACATTAGTCGGAGTACTAGTCGGGTTTGATTGGCAGCATGCCTTATTCTATATCGTCACTCCTGTTTTGGCAGGCGGGATCGGTGAAGGAATCTTGCCATTGTCGATCGGCTACAGTGCAATCACCGGTGTCGGCAGTGAACAGCTCGTTGCACAATTGATTCCAGCAACGATTATTGGAAATTTCTTCGCGATTATGTGCTCAGCCTTATTATCACGCTTTGGTGAAAAACATCCTGAGTTTTCTGGTCAAGGACAATTGATCAAGGTAGGCGATGCGGATGATATGGCCGATGCGCTAAAAGAAGATAATTCACCGATTGATGTCAAATTGATGGGTGCAGGAGTCCTGACGGCTTGTACCTTATTTATCGCAGGCGGATTATTGCAGCACTTCACTGGCTTCCCTGGACCAGTCTTGATGATCGTCTTGGCTTCATTGCTGAAATACTTGAATGTTGTACCAAAAGAAACCCAACGCGGTTCAAAACAATTATACAAATTTATTTCAGGAAACTTCACCTTCCCATTGATGGCCGGCTTGGGCTTGCTTTATATTCCGTTGAAGGATGTGATTGGAACACTTAGCTGGCAATACTTCATCGTGGTGGTCAGTGTCGTATTTACGATCATCGTCACAGGCTTTATCATTTCGCGTTTTATGAACATGAACCCGGTGGAAGCGGCGATTATTTCGGCTTGTCAAAGCGGGATGGGCGGCACTGGCGATGTTGCGATCCTAAGTACAGCGGATCGCATGAACCTGATGCCATTTGCTCAAGTAGCAACACGTTTAGGCGGAGCAATCACCGTAATTACCATGACAGGAATTTTGCGAATGATCTTTTAAAAAATTTTTAAAGTAAAAAAAGATTTCAGTTCCTCTTTTAACTGAATAGAAAATCAAAAGTTTATTCAAAGTAATGAAAAGAAAGTGTAGAGAAATGGCATACGACTTGAAAATAAATACATTAAGATGAAAAAGGAGCAATCAATATGACTAAAGATGTAAAAGAATTGGCATTGGAACAAGCAAAACAAAACGGTGGAAAATTGGAAGTTGTCTCAAAGGTATCGATCGATGATCGGGAAGAGCTAAGTATCGCCTATACGCCTGGTGTAGCTGCTGTTTCGTCTGCCATTGCCGAAGATAGAGAATTAGCTTATGAATTGACCACGAAAAAGAACACTGTTGCTGTGATTAGTGATGGTTCAGCTGTTTTGGGGTTAGGTAATATCGGGGCTGAGGCAGCGATGCCGGTCATGGAAGGGAAGGCTGCTTTGTTCAAACGCTTCGCCGATGTAGATTCTGTTCCGTTGGTTTTAGATACGCAGGACACCGAAGAAATCATTCAAATCATCAAAGCTTTGGCACCAACATTTGGCGGTGTAAACTTGGAAGATATCAGTGCGCCACGCTGTTTTGAGATCGAACAACGCTTAATCGAAGAATGCGACATTCCGATTTTTCACGATGACCAACATGGCACCGCAATCGTGGTCTTGGCTGCTTTGTTCAATAGCTTGAAGCTGATCGGAAAAACGATCGAAGAAGTCAATATCGTCGTAAATGGCGGCGGTTCAGCTGGATTATCCGTCACGAGAAAATTTTTGGCAGCCGGTGCAAAAAATGTTACTGTCGTAGATAAAAGAGGTATCTTAAATGCGGATGATGCTGCCGAGTTACCGGAACATCATGCGGTAATTGCCCAAGTCACGAATTTGGGTCGCCAGTCTGGGACACTAAAAGATGCCCTAGTGGACGCAGATGTTTTTGTTGGTGTATCTGCTCCAGGAGTTTTGAAGCCTGAATGGATCCAGACGATGGCGGAAAAGCCAGTGATTTTCGCTATGGCAAATCCGACACCAGAAATCTTCCCTGATGAAGCACTGGAAGCAGGAGCATATATCGTTGGAACCGGACGTAGTGATTTTCCAAATCAAATCAATAACGTTTTAGCCTTCCCTGGAATTTTTCGCGGCGCATTGGATGCGAGAGCCAGAAAAATCACGGTCGACATGCAGATTGCCGCAGCGAAAGGCATTGCTAGTCTGATCCCTGATGAAGAATTAGCGACTACCAACATCATTCCAGATCCATTCCAAGCAGGAGTCGCAAAAGTCGTCGCAAAATCTGTTAGTGATGCGGTTTATGAAATAGTTGAAGCTTAAAAGTAATGTTTCAGTGCTTACCTGTTTAAGGTGAGCACTTTCTTTAATGACTTTAGTCAGTTTCGCTCGCGTTAGCGAGTGAAACAAGAAAACCGCGCGTTTCTACGCGTGGATGAGTTACTATATTCTTGCTTCAATAAAAAAGCCTGACAACATCTGCCAAGCTTTGACCCTCTATTTCGAAATAATCTCAAACGTAGTCGCAAGGTCTTCAGAAGCCATCTGGACTTTTGATTTCTCAATCAGGATATTTTTACCAGTCATAATATAAGAAGGCATGATACGGATGCCGTCATAAAAGAGTTCGCTTTTCCGTAATTTATAGGTAGAGACTGCTGGAACTGCATTTTTCTTAGTAGCCTTTTTTGTAATGTGGTTGAAGCATTTCTTTGCGACATCTCCCATCAGCATGATCACTTGTACATTTGGAAAAAGCGCCAATTCTTTTTCTAAATAGGGCAGGCTGCGTTCAATGCTTTCTTTTTCAACTGCAGATTCCGTTTTGGGTGTTTTGACTGCATTGGTGATATAGATGCCATGAGCTAAGATTTCTTGGATATTCGTCACATCGATACCGGCTTTTTGAAAGAGGGGGATCGTGGTTTCCATGTAGGCAGCATCTTCAGCACCGTAGAAATCATTTTCGGGATAAGCCGGCACGACTTCATTGATCAAGATCGCTTTGATTGATTCTGGATCGATATCAATATCATTCAGGCGTATCTGTTCGTCTACTCCTATATACTCTTCGATTGTCTTTTTTATATTCATTTTCTGACCTCCTATGCTTTTAGTGTACACTAAAAATCTTGACAAGAAACGTCAAGTTTACATCTTTAGCGATCATTTCCTATCAAAATTGATAGGAAAATGATCGTTCGGTTTCTTTTGTTTGGGTAAAATTGAACGAAGAATTTTCCCCGTTTACTTCGATTCGCTGTAAGTAAATTTTTTCCTTCAAAAATTAATCATGTTACGTTGATTTTATCAAGTGATAAGTGGAGGTCATTGGTATTTTTTTAGCAATTAATGAAATCAAGCATTCCAAGCTGTGTTACACGCTAGTGATGGGTGTCATGTTTTTGATTTCCTATCTGGTGTTCTTTCTGACAGGCTCGGTCTATGGGCTGGCGCAAGACAATCGAACGGTGATAGATCAATGGAATAAGATTAGTAAAATACTGCGATCGAATATTGGGAATGAAAGATGAAAAGTTGACGGAGAAAAACATTTCAGAAGATTTTGAGTAGGCTTATCGCGTATAATGGCTGTATCAAAGAAAAAAATGAGGCAATTGATGTGTGAATTTTGGATGTTGCTGAAGAATTATTCATGAAGCAAGGCTATAATGACACATCTAAGCGTCCGTTTCTCGATTTATTTGAAAAGGAATCTCAGATTCGTGCTTCAGTTGATCCAGACTTTGCTGTCCGTCAATTGTTTATCTTGATTTCGGCTTATTTGGATTCGCCGGCAAGAGGTAAGAGAAGCAAATTTAAACCAAGCCATAGAGTTGTTTTTTCATGGTGTATTAAAATAATAAAAAAATCCCATCGTCAGGTTTGACGGTGGGATTTTTGTTTTAGGCTAAGACAGCTGCGATCATATCTGGCAATTCTTTTTTCATGACGCGCTTCGTATTTAGCGCATCTGTATAAGTAATCGTTTGATCCGCTGCGACTGTCGCTAACAATTGACGGTCTTTTTTAGGCGGGTTGTAGAACACTTCGATGGCTTTGTCAGCATCTGACCATTCAGCGGAGTAGTTCGCTTTTGAT
Organism: Enterococcus sp. GPZ-007; assembly: GCF_059374735.1. Lineage (NCBI taxonomy): Bacteria > Bacillati > Bacillota > Bacilli > Lactobacillales > Enterococcaceae > Enterococcus > Enterococcus sp. GPZ-007. The sequence goes on from NZ_JCAFYN010000010.1 coordinate 22,592, forward strand.
TTTAATGCTTGATTCAATGCCTCTGCTTGTTCCGCTGTCACGCCGTCAGTTGCGGGTTCTTTGACAACATCCGCCATGATATCTTGGGCAAGAAGTTCAGCGGCTTTATCTGTTTCATCGCTTTCAACAGCAGGAGCTGTTGTCTTGAAGCTTTCAGACCACAAGTTATAAATGCTGTTGGTTAACTGGTTCAACGTGTTTGTTTGCGGCTTTTTAATATGTGACTCGACCAATTCTTTAAATGAATGATCATGTTCCGCGCTTTGAATATGACGCGTTTTGCCGTCCGGTGTTTTTTCGTCAAGATGAATCTGATGCGTGTTCACTTTGTCAAAATAGATTTTTACATCACTGTGGATGTGGTCAGCTAAAGTTGCTTCTACTTGAGCAAACGTTTTGCTGATTTGTTTGTTGCGGTTTTTGATTGATTTTTTGATACTTTTTAAATTCACGAGTATAATTCAGTCGCTTTCTTTTAAGAATTGTTCCAATCCGATAGTATTATAGCATACTTCGCAAAAAAAGCAGTAAAAATAAGATAAAAGAGGTTATTTGATTAGAAAAACAGCCTGTATTTTTTGATTGACACTATTTTTTATCTAGTAGTAAAGAAATTGGGATACAATCTGGCGATTTTATCGCGGATAATTTTCAGTGGACGATTCGTTAAAATGATTTTTAGAAGAGGTGAATTCTTGTTGAATAAAATGATGGAAATTCAAAGAGGACTTATCATGGGTGGATCGGACCGAAAATATTTAAACAATAAAGACCGCTAAATCGTGAAATTTAGCGGTCTTTTACTTATCTTAGATCATCTAAGAACTCAGTTTTGCTTGGATCAATCTCATTTTTCATTTTGATGATCTTAGCTGGGGTTCCAGCAACAACCGCTCCGGCAGGAACATCCTTTGTTACAACAGCGCCAGCAGCGACAACAGCGTCTTTTCCAATTCGGACGCCTTCTAAAACAACCGCGTTGGCCCCAATTAAAACATTGTCCTCTACAATAACAGGCGAGGCACTAGGCGGCTCAAGGACGCCAGCTAACACGGCACCAGCACCGATGTGGGCATGTTTTCCAACCGTTGCCCGCGCTCCTAAAATGGCACCCATGTCGATCATAGTACTTTCCCCAATCGAAGCCCCAATATTGATAATTGCTCCCATCATGATGACCGCCTTATCGCCGATCTCCACGCGATCGCGAATCAATGCACCTGGTTCGATACGGGCATTGACACTTGAGATATCCAGCATTGGAATCGCCGAGTTTCTACGATCGTTCTCAACATGAACATCCGTGATTTTTGCCCGCTGCTCATTTAGTACTTCCTGTACCGCTTGACTTTCACCAATCAAGATCCAAGTCTGTTCTTGTCCGAAAAATTGAACCTTTTCCTTGGTGATTCCCGCTAAGTCGCCTTGAACATAGGCTTTAACAGGCGTCATTTTTTCGGCATTTTTGATAAATTTTGCAATTTCATAAGGATCGGTTAAAGTCATTGAATCTACTCCTATCTCATACTAAAGTAATTATTTTTTCAAAACCCGAAAAAATAAGTTTGATTTTCGTCACGTATATCATCCAACTAAACGTCTCGAAATGATATTCGAGATAAGGTGAATGTCTTATCGGAAATTCAAGAAAGTCTGCAAAAGGTTGGACTGACATCCTATCTCATACTAAGGTAATTATTTTTTCAAAACCCGAAAAAATAAGTTTGATTTTCGTCACGTATATCATCCAACTAAACGTCTCGGACCGATATTTGACATAAGGTGAGTGTCTTATCACAAAATCAAGAAAGCCTGCAAAAAGTTGGACTGACATTCTTTCTGCTATTTAGGTTTAACTTTCATCAATCAATTTTTCCATATCATACAAACCAGTGGTTTTATCACTAATATATTTTGCAGCTTTAACGGCTCCGCTAGCAAAGATATTACGTGATAAAGCCAAATGATTCAACTCAATCACCTCGTCAGGTCCAGCATAGATCACGGTGTGTTCCCCAGGAATTGTTCCACCGCGAACGGCGTGAATACCTAATTCTGATAAAGGATTCTCCAAATCGTTGCCATGACGGCCATAGATGTAGGTTTTCTTTTCTTCAACCGCATCATTAACGGCATCTGCTAACAGCAGAGCAGTTCCGCTAGGCGAATCTTTCTTTTGATTGTGATGCTTTTCAACGATCTCGATATTGAATTCTTCTTCTAAAACTGGTGTGATTTCACGTATCGCTTTTGCTAGTAGATTGATTCCCAAAGACATATTGGCTGAGAAGAAGACGGCTGTTTGTTCAGCGGTTTTCGCAATTTGTTCCTTCACTTCATCAGTCAAGCCCGTCGTAGCTACAACTACGGGAACTTTTTTTTCAGCACAATATTCTAAAACTGCTGGCACAGCTGAGTAGTGAGAGAAATCAATCACCACATCAGCGTCTACTTGACAATCCGCCATCGATTGATAAGTGGGAAAGTCTGCTTCAAAAGCTTCGCGATCGATTCCCGCTACCACTTGCATCTCAGGCTGCTGGGCGATCATTGCTTGTAGTACCTGACCCATACGACCATTGGCGCCATTTAAGATAACGTTAATCATTTAGCAACCTCCAAACCGTAAGCCGTCATTTCTTTTTTCAAACCTTCGACTGTTTCGGCTTTTGCCGCAGAAAGAGGGAGACGGAAGTTTGGTTCGATCTTTCCAAGCAGACCGACACCGGTTTTGACTGGAATAGGGTTCACTTCACAGAAAATCGCATGAATCAATGGTATCTGAGCCAATTGAAGTTCCTTCGCTTTTGAAAAATCACCGTCTAACAAGGCTTGAGTCAATTCGTGCGTTTGCCGAGGGGCGATGTTGGCAATCGTAGAGATAGAACCTTTTCCGCCAAGTGCCATGATCGGCAATACTTGATCATCATTCCCAGAATAGATTGTGAAGTCATCTGGCATTAGGCGAGCGATATCGGCAATTTGCGAAATATTTCCGCTAGCTTCCTTGATCGCCACCACATTAGGAATTTCGCCTAATCGTTTCACCATTTGGGGAGTGATATTCATATTGGTACGTGAAGCAACTGAGTATAAGATAATCGGCAAGTTCACACTTTGGGCAATTTTTTGGTAATGTAAAAACAGGCCTTCGTCTGAGGCTTTATTATAATAAGGAGTCACGATCAATAGGGCATCGGCGCCAACTCTCTCTGCACCTGTCGATAATTCGATGGCATGCTGTGTGTCGTTTACACCAGTACCCGCAATGACCGGGATTCGGCCATTAACCTTTTTAACGACTGTCTCGATCACAGCAATATGTTCGTCGTTAGCCAAGGTAGAAGCTTCACCGGTAGTTCCGCAAGCGATTATTGCATCGGTTCCTTCGCTGATTTGCCATTCCACAAGCTCCTCTAACTTCTTGTAATCAACTGCACCATCGGCTTTCATGGGTGTAACTAAAGCAACACCAGATCCTTCAAATATTCTCAAGGGAAACAACTCCTTTTTCATTTTTTTTCAAAGACTTTGTAAAAAGGTCTTTAATAGTAGAATTATATCTTAATTATGAGTGCATGCCAACGAAAATCTCATGAAATTTTTAATAGATAATAGTCAAAAAAACAAGGACGCTTAATGTCCTTGTAAGTTTAATTGATACATCAACCATAAGTCGAGACTAGCAATCATAAGATATGTCATTCCAATTTTAGCACCAAAGAGGTAGAAATAGCCGAGAGTACCCAGGGAATAAACTACAAGCTCTAAAATCAATTTTGCATTACCAGTCAGAACAGAAGGGGATTTTGGAGCCCCATATTTTGCCCAGACTAAAGCTAGAATCAATGCTAGAACAGAGAAAAGTATTTTTTGATAAAGCTCCTTTTTGATAAACAGACCGCTGACTAGTCCCCCAACAGTTGCAACTTCAAGTAAAAAGCGAATGCCCAAAACAATACCAGCCAAATCAGTTACCTCCAAAATGTTTTCTTCTATTCTATAGCAGAGTCGACAGCCTAACTACAATTACCCAAAAAGATTTCCCAATTGAAAAATAATGACTATTTTTAACAGGCTTAGATTAAATAGAATGGCTCTTTATTACTCCTTATATTAAAAAAAGACTCACCCCGATGGTAATCGAAGTGAGAACAATCACTTAAACGTGAAGTAAAGATTTTGTTTTGAGCAACTAAAGCTGTTACATTCATCAAGCTTTATAGGATAAAGGCAATCACCACAAAGAAATAAGTCCAACGGATATCTTTTTTACAAAGAATAAACAAGCATCCAGCAACCAATGAGAAGAAAATCGTATACAGACCTCCGCTGAATCCCTGCAGCAGAAAATGAATCAATCCCCAAGTAATTGCCAACAATAAGCCGCCGCTGGGGAATTTTTCAGATAAGCCAAATTGAGCTTCAAAAAATTTCTGTCCAAAAGCGACCACCAAAACAATCAAACTGCATTCGGCAAAATAGTAAAGTGTACGAAAGAATAATGCAGTGACACTTTTATTCAGCTCTCCATTGAATTCGACTACAGGTTTGAACCCGCCAAAACCTATTGTAGAGACCACAATTACAGCAATTACTAGTCCAATGATTGGCAGCAGCTTATTTTTATCAAGCTGGCTAGAATTACTGAAAACATCGAAATTGAAACGGTTCTTGGCGTAATAGACTAAGAAAAGCGAAACACTGGACCATAAAATCGCTGTTATTGCGGCATTCAACGCCAAACTCAGTCCACCCGTGACCATCCCAAGTATCAACTCCAAACTAAACCCTGCGAAAGCGTAGAGCGCCAACCACAGAAAATCGATTGGCATAATCTTTTTTTCATTTTCCAATATTTGTCCTCCATATTCCTTTTTTTATCAGTTTATCAAGTAGTAATGGAAAAAGCATCAAAATTATGAAACCTGCTATATGTGATTGATGTGAATTTAAGATAGTTTTTTTGTTGAAATCATTCGCTTTTTTTCGTAATCATTATTTATCATAAATCCTTATCATTTCCTTATATTTGTCTTTCATACTAAAGCTAGAAAGAGGAGGAATGAAGGATGAACGAAATGATTGTTACTACAAAAAATTTGACAAAAATCTATCACGGACAAAAGGTCGTGAATAATTTATCTTTGGAAATTCCTAAAAATCAGGTGTATGGCTTGTTGGGAGCTAATGGAGCGGGCAAATCGACCACCTTGAAGATGATTACCGGACTGATTAAGCCTTCTGAAGGTGAAATTATTTATCAAGATCGACCTTGGCAACGCCAAGATTTAGCAGAAATCGGCGCCTTGATCGAAAGTCCACCGCTTTACGGCAATTTGACCGCTCGCGAAAATTTATTAATACGAACAACTACTTTAGGATTAGCAGAATCACGAATTAACGAAGTTTTAACCTTAGTTGACCTGTCTAATACAGGTAAGAAAAAAGCTCGTCAATTCTCAATGGGAATGAAGCAGCGGTTGGGCTTAGCGTTGGCTTTATTGAATGAACCGAAACTATTGATCTTGGATGAGCCGACAAACGGCTTAGATCCTTTAGGAATTCAGGCATTGCGAGAGTTGATTCGCTCGTTTCCAGCACAAGGAATCTCAGTGATTCTTTCCAGTCATATCTTATCGGAAGTTGAAAATACGGTCGATACGATCGGAATCATCGCCAATGGACAATTAGGTTATCAAGGAGAACTGCCGGAAAACAGTGCGGCGTTGGAAAAACTTTTTATAGAAGTGGCAAGAGAAAAACAGGGAGAGGAGGGTCGCTATCATGGGTAGAATCATTCAAGCAGAATTGCTGAAGGGCAAGCGCAGTTTTGGCAGAAAGAGCTTAGTTATCTTTCCGTTGCTAGTTAGTTGCATGGCGATCTTTCTAATGGGTGGACAGTTTACTCAAATTGGCGCCTATAATTGGTGGTACATGATATTGCTACCGATGGTGGTAGGCTTGATTTGTACGAATCTGGTTGATTCTGATAAACGGTTGTCTTTTTTTAATGTTAATGCCTTGTCGCTTTCTTCAAGCAAAGTTTGGCAGGGAAAAATCTGGACGGGTGTACTTTACTTAGTATTTGGCAACGGTTTGGTCTTTGGCTTGACTACTTTATCTGGTCTATTGTTTCCCGCGCAATATCCGTTTTGGCGCGGAATTGCTGCCGGCATCGTCTTAACGATTATATGGGCATGGCAAATTCCTTTTGGGCTGTTTTTGGCTGGTCGTTTTAATTCGATCGTCACTTTTTTAGGAATTCTATTTTTAAACATTCTTTGTTCGGGTCAAGATATCGCTGGCGGCAATCTTTGGTACTTGCCATTTGCGATTGCTCCGCGAGTAATGGCTCCCATCATCGGGATCAATCCTAATGGAGTTCCATTAGAGGCGGGAAGTTCGTTACATGATACAAGTGTGATTCTGCCAGGCTTAATAATCACTATTATCTTATTCATCGTCGGCTATTTTCTTACCACCAAATGGTTCAGTAGCGGAGGGCGTTATCATGAGTCGGCTTAAACGAATCGTAAAAGCAGATATTATAAAACTCAGCAAGACGCCATTTTTCATTTTGCATGTGGTGATTCCGCTGGTAGGGATTGGCATTTTTGCAGGCTACCAGATATTAACGAATTATGACTCGAATGCATTGACGATCAATTATTTTCAAGTGCTGACCCTAATTTATCCGATTATTACCGCTTGGTTGACGACCATTGTCACTGATCAGGAAATCGAGGCAGGAGCTGGCTTTTTCCTCCTTAATACAGCATCCAAATCACGAACCTTGCTATCCAAAGTTATCTTGTTAGTCGTCAGCGGTTTGGTTGCCTGTTTGGTTGTCGGCGGCGGCTATCATCTATTTGTAAATTTCAGAACTGACTATTCATTGCCGAGTTCGCTTATTTTCCTACTTACAGGAGTGATTTGGACTTGCGCGCTGTTTCTTTATCTTTTTCATTTATATCTAGGGCTTTGTTTTGGACGCAATGTTAATTTTGCTGTTGCTGCAGTCGAACTTTTGCTTTCTGCGTTGCTGCTTACCGGTTTAGGTGAGACCATTTGGTTCTTTTTTCCTTGCGCTTGGGGCATTCGGTTGGTTCCATTGATTGCGCAGTACTTCAGCGGAAACGTTTCAGGTATTTTAACGAAAATTCAGCTTGGAATAGGGAGCTTAGTTTTTCTAACATTAATCATGCTTGTATTTTTCTTTATCTGGTTTCAAAAATGGGAAGGGCGGAAAAATGAAGAATAACAGGCTTGTTGGCTGAGGGATTTAAACGTATGATGGAAATAAACGAGGTGAGAAAATGGCAACGATTTTCGCAATTGATGATGATGAAAAAATCTTAACGTTTATCAAAACGGCGTTGGTGCGGGAAGGGCATCAGGTGGAAACTTTTACCAACACTGCTGCAGTAACCGCCGAAAAAGCCAAATTTGCTGGCTTGATTTTATTAGATGTAATGATGCCGGATGAAGATGGCTTTGCGTATTGTCAAAGAATCCGAAGTCTCGTCGATTGTCCGATTCTTTTTGTGACGGCTAAAACGGAAGAGAGTGCGTTGCTGCATGGTCTTGGGATCGGCGGCGATGATTATATTCGCAAACCCTTTTCAGTGGCAGAATTGCGGGCACGTGTTTCGGCTCATTTACGGCGAGAGTCACGGGGACATACACATTTTTTGCGAGTAGGTGATTTTTCTTTAGATTTTGCTAGTAAGCAGATTTTTCACGACTCTACTGAAATTTCATTGACCAAATCAGAATATCTGATCTGTGCTCACTTGTTAGAATCAGCAGGCCAAGTTTTTTCTAAGGCGCAATTATATGAAGCTGTTTTTGGTTACGATGGTCACTCAGATGAAAATGTGCTCGTTGAACATATCAAAAATATTCGGGCAAAACTCAAGAATTATGATGAAGATCCGATCGAAACAGTCTGGGGGATTGGTTATCGATGGCGAAAATAAAGACGATCAGCTTAACGAGATATGTGACTCGCCTACTATTACTGGCTTTTTCGAGTGTTATCGCGATCTTATTATTGGCGCTATTCTTCTTCCAAGTCCTGATATCAAATGGGAAAATAGCACCGGCAAACGCAGGTGAGACAGAAGCGCGAAAAGAAATCAATCGGCTTAATGAAAGCCAGACTTTTCCAGCCAAACTAGAACCTGAGTTTTACAACTATATCTATTTTTCAGAAGCAGGCAAGGTCAAAGAGACTTCATTATCAAATGAAGAACTCCAACAGACAATCAGCCAATATAAAGATAGAAATGAACGTTACTACACAGGCACTTATGTCTCCTTTTCTGACGGCAGCTATGTACTGCTCACTTGGCGGTACAAAGCTCAATTTGTCAATCAGCGTTTAAGAAAAATGTTTCCAAACTTTGAGGTCTTCTATTTTATCGGGATCTGTGTAGCATTGATTGTCTTTTTCATTCTATTTGCCAGAAGAGCAAGTAAACGATTGAGGGAGAAGCTGATTTTAGTAGAAAATGCCAGTCAACAAATTGCCCAAAAGGATCTCGATTCTACGATCGATACAGCCGCGGGCATTCAGGAGTTTGACGAGGTACTGCATTCAATGGAAGAAATGCGCGGTGCGTTGAAGGAGTCTTTGGTCCAGCAATGGGAAACTCAGCAGCAGCGGAAGCAAGAAATCGCTGCATTAACTCACGATATCAACACACCGCTAACGGTGATCAATGGGAATGCGGAGCTTTTATTAGAAGAGGAGCTGGATGCAGAGCAGCAACAGTTGATCCAACATATCTATGATTCAGGGTTGAAAACCAAACAATATATTAACCTGCTGCAGCAGATTTCTAATTTTGATGTGGTTCAGGAGGAAAAAATCTCGTTGTCGCTGATTGAGGTAATCGACGAAATGAGTATGACCTTATCGCCATTGGCAAAGCGTAAGGGTATTGTGCTAGAGGTGCAGGCCGAAGAGGCGCCCTCAATGATTGTTGCCGCGCCAATCATGCTGCTGCGAGCTTTAATGAATATCGGAGAAAATGCGATTCGTTATACAGAATCTGGTGAGGTGAGTGTCAAAGTTCAGAAGCGCGCCCGGGAAATAGCCTTTATATTTGAAGATCACGGACCTGGTTTTTCTTCTGAAGCACTTACGCATGCAAAGGAAATGTTTTGGCAGCAGGACCAAAGCCGAACAACAGATGATAATTATGGTATTGGCTTGTCGATCGTTGAACGAGTCGCCCGTTATCACGATGGACAATTGAAATTAGAAAATACCAAAGTTGGAGGAAAAGTTACTCTAACTATTTCTGCTGACGAGTAAAAAAGCGAATGCCTCTATTACTTTCAATTTGAGAGTAATAGAGGCATTCGCTTTTTGTTTGTAAAGAATTCTTCTATCTTAATTTCCCTTCATATCTAAAAAAGAATAATCCCGCACGTCGAAACGATTGCGGCTGCGTGAATATTCGATCGGGTCGCCATTCTGCTGATAGGCGATTTGTCGAATTTCCAACACAGGATCATCAATGGCACAATCAAGGTATTTTTGATCATACTCGGAACTTTTATCCGCGCGAATCGTCCGGTAAGCTCCTGTGATTTTGATGCCAAGCTCATTTTTTATATATTGGTAGATGGAGGATTCGATGATTTCTTTTTTTAGATTTGGTACTGCTTGAATCGGCATATAAGTATGCTCAAGGATAAATGGCTGATCATCTAACACTCTAAGTCGGATGATTTTATAGACCGGCTCCTCTTCAGAAATGTGCAGCTTCTCTTGAATGGATTCATCAGGGAACTCGACATTGAATTCGATCACCTGACTTTCAAGTTTCCGATTTGCCTTTTCCATCTCGGCACTTAGTCCTTCATAATAGGAAAGGAAGGAGGTATCTTTTGTCAAAAAAGGGTGGTGCAGCACAGTCGTTCCTACGCCTTTTTTTGAAGACAACAGCCCTTCTAAAGTCAAAATTTCCAAGGCTTTTTGTATAGTCATGCGGCTGACTGAGAATTCCTTAACTAACTCAATTTGTTTTGGCAGTAGGGAACCGGGCGGATAAGTTTCACTTTTGATACGATTCCTTAGGGTATTTGCGATTTCTTCGTATTTTGGCAACGTCATCACCTCAATATGATTATACCTAAGTTTATATGTCTATACAATGACTAAAGAAGTTAAGACAAACTTTTTATGGTTTGTCTTAACTTCTTAGGTGATTTATTCAATGTCATAGCTTTGTTGACGATCAAGTATGCGTAAGAATGGGTACCAAATGAAACCAACGATAATGAAATCAAGCACTTGTAAGGCACCGCCCAACCAAGAGTTCGTCGCTAAGATGCCGCTGGCAACGATTGGCACTGTCCAGGGAACGGATACACCCGTTGGTGCAGGAACAATACCCGCAGCCATGACTAAGTAGTTAAAAGTAGTGACTACTAATGGTGCTAACACCCATGGAATCAAGATTGTCGCATTCAATACGATCGGTAGACCGAAGATAGCTGGCTCGTTAACATTAAAAATTCCGGGAGCTAAGGCTAAACGACCGACATCGCGGTATTGCTTTTTCTTCAAGAGAAAGGCCATGATGAGTACAACAGCCAAGGTCATACCAGATCCGCCTAAGCCAACCGTAAATGTTTCCATGAATGGCTTCGTAATAATGTGCGGCAAAGCATCCCCAGCTTTATAAGCTTCTAAATTATCCAGCATCAACGTATTCCAAATCGGGTCCATTACTGAATTGACAATGATTTGTCCATGAAGTCCGAAGAACCATAGAAACTGAACTAAGAAAAGTGCTAATAATGTGGCTGGTAAACTGCTGCCAAGACCAGTCAAAGGTTTTTGAATAACTTCATAGACGATATCATGCAGGTTGGCATGGAACACACCAGTCATAACAGCGTTAATAATCAGGAATACAGTCAAAGTCACAACTGCGGGAATTAAAGCCGCAAAAGATTTTGTTACTGCTGGCGGAACACCGTCAGGCATTTTGATCTGCCAACCTCGTTTAGTCACGCGGCAATAGATTTCTGCTGCTAGAAAGGCTGCCAGCATACCAATAAACATTCCTTTTGCACCAAGTCGATCTAAAGACAGGATACCGCTGATCTGTTCACCGTTTTCCAGTGTCATCGCGAAGGGGGTTAAAATCAAAAAACTCGCAAATGAAACTGCCCCGCCAAAAATTCCTTCTACTTCATAAGATTCTGATAAATAATAGCCAATCCCGAAGGTAACAAATACAGACATGATGCTCATCGTAGCATTTTGGCCATTACCAAAAAGCTCAGTCAGCATACCCTTGGTACCATCATTGAAAAAGGGTAGATTATTAATAACAACAACAATTGAACCAAACATGGTCAGCGGAAATGACAGCATGAATGCATCTCTAAGTACAGTCAAATAACGATTTTGTCCTAGCTTATTCGCTAAGGGCATGATTTTCTCCGCCAGTTTATCCATAAACCCATTCATTTTTATTCACCTCTAAATTTTTTATGTAATCGATTACAGCTATAATTTATCATGATTATCCAAGTATGTCTAGTCATATATTTTAAAATGATTGATTTTTATTTTCAGATTGTTTATGATGAGGGGGAGCGAAGGGCATTGATGCCGAAAAACGAACAGGAGGAGAAAGAATATGGAGTATACATTTCCCAAAGATTTTTGGTGGGGGTCGTCAGCGAGCGGACCGCAAACGGAAGGAAGATTTGAAGGTGATGGTAAGGGAGAGAATATCTGGGACTATTGGTACGATTTAGAACCAAAAAAGTTTTTTGATCAAGTTGGACCGGATAAAACCTCTCGAGTATATGAAAAGTATCAAGAGGATGTTCAATTAATGAAGCAGATCGGTCATAATTCATTTCGGACGTCGATCCAATGGAGTCGATTGATTCCCAATGGAACGGGGGCGGTCAATCAAGCAGCGGTGGATTTTTATAATCAATATATTGATGAATTGATCGCAAATGGAATTGAACCATTCCTAAATCTGTATCATTTCGATATGCCGATGGCATTACAAGAAAAGGGTGGCTGGACCAATCGTGAAACGGTGGATGCGTATGTTTCATATGCAAAGACCTGCTTTGAGCTATTCGGTGATCGCGTTAAAAAATGGTTTACCCATAATGAACCGATCGTTCCAGTGGAGGGCGGTTATCTTTATCAATTTCACTATCCGAATCATGTCATTATGGAAGAAGCGGTAATGGTGGGGTATCATGAAAATTTGGCTAGTGCTAAAGCAATCAAGACCTATCATGACATGGATCTTGGTGGAGAAATCGGGATTATTTTGAATTTAACCCCTAGTTATCCAAGAGACGAAAACAATCCAGCTGATGTTAAAGCGGCTCAAATGGCGGATACCTTTTTCAATCGTTCTTTTTTAGATCCGGCAGTAAAGGGAGAGTTTCCCGAAGAATTAGTAGCAGTTGTGAAAGAGTTAGGAATCGTTCCTAAGATTGAAGTCGGGGATATGGAGCTGATCAAAAATAATACAGTCGACTTATTGGGAATCAATTATTATCAGCCGCGACGAATCAAAGCAAAGGAATCGCCAATTGATCCAAGTCATGGACCGATGCCGGATGATTATTTTGATTACTACGATTTGCCAGGTAAGAAGATCAATCCTTATCGTGGCTGGGAAATTTATGAAAAAGGGATTTATGACCTCTTGACGAACGTACGGGAAAACTATGGCAACATTCGCTGCTTTATCTCGGAAAATGGGATGGGAGTGGAAGGTGAAGAACGCTATATCAATGAAGACGGTCAAATTGATGACGATTATCGGATTGAATTTGTGACTGATCATTTGAAATATGTTCATCAGGCGATTCAAGAGGGAACAAACTGCCTAGGCTATCATATGTGGACCTGTATGGATAACTGGTCTTGGACAAACGCTTATAAGAATCGTTATGGATTCATTTCGGTTGATATCAAGAACAACGGTAAGCGGACAATCAAAAAATCTGGGCACTGGTTTAAAACAGTGGCCGACAATAATGGTTTTACCGTTTAAATTAAATGGACGCAAACATTTGACCATGTTTGCGTCCATTTTTATGTCAGATAAATACAAAGAAAGCATTTCTTCTCTGTGTCATTGAAGTTTCAGAGTACAGATTTGCTGATCTAAACGTGGCAGGTTTTTCTGAAAATGTTTTGATAGCCGTAGCATTATTGACTAAAATTCCGGGTAGTTCCTATCAAAATTATCTAGAGGGGATTAAATCGAATAAACTGGCATGTAGGATTAAGTTCGCTGATTTAAACCATAATAGCGATCTAGCTAGGATCACGAATCCAACAGAAAAAGATTATGAACGACTAGAAAAATACAAGCAAGCAATCGACTATTTGAAAAATTAATGAAAACAAATTAATGACCGATGGCGCAATCTATACTATAATATGAGAAACTATCAATAGATTTCTAATCTAAAAAACATTATTCTAAGTATATTTATGGAAATGAGTGAGACGATGATCGATACGGAAGTCAAAGAGTTAGAAGAACTAGTCACTACGATGCGTCGCGAATTGCATCAGATTCCCGAGTTGGGTTTAGAGGAAAGGCAAACAGCTGCGTATATTCGCAAAAAGTTGGCATCCTTTGGTGTCACAGAGACATATGAAGTCATCGAGACAGGTACGATTGCAGTCTTACGAGGGAATAAACCAGGTAAAACGTTAGCCTTTCGTTCAGACATCGATGCTTTGCCGGTAGTGGAGCAGACGGGTTATGATTTTGCTTCAAAAACACCAGGTAAAATGCATGCATGCGGACATGATGGACACATGTCCACGCTACTGGGTTTCATCGCTTATTTACATAAACATCCTGAGAAAATTCAAGGAACGCTGGTTTTTGTCTTCCAGCCGGCGGAAGAAGGACCTGGCGGAGCAGAATTGATTATGAAGACAGGGATTTTGCAAAAACTAGGTGTGGAAGAGATTGTCGGATTGCATGTTTTTCCTGATTTACCTGCTGGGAAGATTTCTTGTCGCCCTGGCCCGATGATGGCGCGCAATGCGGAAGTAACCATCACGATTAAAGGAGTCAGTACGCATGGTGCGCAGCCTCAGCTTGGCGAAGATGCGATTGTTGCTGCTGGTGGAGTGATCTCTGGTTTGAATAGTATCTTAGCACGAAATATCAGTCCGTTAGATAATGTCGTGTTAACATTTGGGACGATCCATGGCGGCGAAGCGATGAACATTGTGGCTAAGGAAGTCGTTTTACATGGAACGATGCGGGCTTTTGACGATAAGGTTTACGATGAAGTCGTTCGAAGGACAGAGCTGTTAGCTGGAGAAATTGCTAGGGGCTATGGCTGTGAGGCGGTCGTTGATTTCAATCATATGTATCGCGTCGTTGATAATGATCCGAAAATGGTGAAGACGTTGGAAAAAGTTGCGGCTGATTATTATGTCGAAACACCGCCGTATTTGATTGCGGAAGATTTTTCGATGTATCAGCAGGAGATTCCCGGAATGTTTTTCTTCTTAGGGATTCGTGACGAGGAAAAGGGCTACACCTATCCGTTGCATAGCGGAAAGATGAAATTTGATGAGGTGAATCTGCTATTAGGGATTCAAACCTATGTGAACTTGATTGCTGGATTAAATGAAGATTAATTTGAGGGGGCTTACAATGGAATTTGAAACAAAAAATGGACACTTGATGTGGGATGGCTGCGATACCGTTGCTTTGGCAGAAGAATTCGGAACACCGTTATATGTTTTTTCACAGACATTAATAGAAGAAAAATGCCAAGAGTTGAAACGAGATTTTGTAGATAAATATGAGAATGTACGAGTGGCGTTTGCTAGTAAGGCGTTTTCAACTTTAGCAATGCTGAAAATTATAGAAAAACAAGGCTTTTCATTAGATGTTGTTTCTGATGGGGAATTGTATACAGCAATTAAAGGCGATTTTCCCGCTGAACATATTGAGATGAATGGCAATAATAAATCCATTGAAGAGCTAGAAATGGCGATTGATTACGGCGTGGGACGAATCATCATCGATAGTTTACAGGAAGTTGATTTGATTGCAGCGATTGCGAAGGAAAAACAAAAAGTCGTGGATATTTTGTTCCGCATCACACCAGAAGTCAATGTTCAGACCCATTCGTTTATTTCGACAGGGCAAAAGGACTCTAAGTTTGGGATTCCCATCGATGAAGCGATTTTATTCCCGCAAATCAAAAATGCCATTGATACACCTGATGTGAATTTCTTGGGCTTCCATTTCCATGTCGGCAGCCAACTATTTGATAATAGTGCCCATTTGGCAGCGGTCGGGATTGCTTTGGACTTAGTGAAAATGGTGAAAGAACGGTTTGATTATACGATCAAAGAATTGAATTTCGGCGGCGGCTTTGGGGTTCGATACACGGATGCAGATCAGCCCAAACCATTTAGCTATTTCACAGATGCGATGATGGAAAAGGTGTTAGCGTTTTGTGAGCAAGAAAACTTCCCTCAGCCGGCGATTGTCATTGAGCCAGGACGCAGTATTGTTGCCGAAGCGGGTATCAGCTTGCACAAGATCGGGGCAATCAAAGAACTTCCTGGTCTACGGAAATATGTCAGTATCGATGGCGGGATGACTGATAATATTCGTCCAGGACTTTATGAAGCGGAATACACAGGAATTTTAGCGAATAAAGCAGATGCTACAGCCGGTGAAAAAGTGACTGTTTCCGGTAAAGCCTGTGAAAGTACCGATATTTTAGTGAAAGATATTGAACTGCCAACGGTTGAAGCCGGCGATATTTTCGCTACTTTTTCAACGGGAGCCTATGGCTATTCAATGGCAAATAATTATAATAAACTAGCGATTCCAGCAGTTGTTTTAACGAAGGCAGGCCAAGCTGCAATCATCGTAAAAAGACAAACACTGGATCAAATTATTCAAAATGAAGAAGTTCCTGAATTTTTGAACTAGAAACTCATGAAATGAGGCGGATGAATGGAAATCCCTTTTTATAAAATGCAAGGGGCTGGAAATGATTTTATTTTGATCGATAATCAGAAACTGAATTTTTCCAGTGACCAATTAACAAAATTTGCGGCACGCGTTTGTACTCGACGCGTCTCCGTTGGTGCCGATACACTCATCGCAGTTGAAGCTGCCCGGGGAACTGGTGATTTCTATGCTCGCTTTTTCAATGCGGACGGTTCTGAAGCCGAAATGTGTGGAAACGGTGCACGTTGTGTCGCGCGTTGGGCTTTTGAGACAGGTATTGCGCATGAAAAAATGATTATTGAAACGATCGCCGGCGATGTACCAGCAGAACGATTAGACAAACGAACGTATCGGGTACAACTCAACTCGCCAACTGTTTTTGAAGCAGACAAAATCCTTCAAGTTGATGGGAAAGAGGTAATCGTTGATTATGTTGAGCTAGGTGATCCGGGAATTCCTCATTTAGTTGTTCATATTCCTGATCTGGCAATGACTGAACTAGAGACGCTTTTTGTCTTTGCCAGAAAGCTGAGAAATCATCCGGCGTTTGAAAAGGGTGCGAACGTGAATTTCTACGATATTTTACCTGATAAAACCGTCGTGGAGCGCACTTACGAGCGTGGGGTTGAGGACTTCACATTAGCTTGTGGAACTGGTACTGGTTCGACAGCTTATGTGCTGACTAAAAAAGCCTTAGTTAAAACTGATCCGGTGGTGATCGAAGTTTTAGGCGGAGAGCTTCAAGTGAACGTGGTGGATGAGGAGCTTTACTTGATCGGTGATACAAATATTGTCGTTAATGGTACGATTTTAGATGAAGATTTAGCATAAAGAGAAGATGGCCGAACTTTGGTCATCTTTTTCTTTACGATTGTGTGAATACTGGGCCTTTATGAGTTGATTCTTCTTCATTGACGAGGGAAATTGTAGGGCTTATCATTAAGGGAACACGATTTTCAAGGAGGCTGACATGAATAAATTTAAGAAAATGGTGGCGATCGAGCCGACCAAATTATTACCTGAATGGGATGAAAAGCTTAAGGAACTAGCGGAAGAAGCGGTCTTCTATGAAGATATTCCGACCGATTCAGCTACGATCATTGAACGAATCGGTGATGCTGATTGCGTGATGCTAAGCTTTACAAGCTTCATTGACAAAGAAGTGATCGATGCTTGTCCGAATATTCGATACATTGGGATCTGTGCTAGCTTGTATGCGCCAGAGAATGCGAACGTGGATATTCTGCACGCAGAGAAAAAAGGCATTGTTGTAACAGGTGTTCGCGATTATGGTGATGAAGGCGTCAAAGAATATGCTATCAGCGAATTGGTTCGCTTGCTGCAAGGACGTGGTCCTGCGATGTGGAAGGATGAACCGATGGAACTTACCGACGTCAAAGTGGGAATCGTCGGCATGGGGACAGTCGGCAGTTTATTAGCACGAACGATGAGTTTCTTTGGCATGGATGTTCATTATTACAGCCGGACACGCAAACCAGAAATTGAAAAAGAGTTAGGGATGAGCTATTTAGCTTTTGACGATTTATTGGAAAATGTCGATATTCTTATTTCTTGTTTGAACAAGAATGTGATCTTACTAGATGAAGCGGCATTTCAAAAATTCGGAAATGGAAAAATCTTGATGAACGTGTCAATCGCGCCGTCTCATGAAGTTCCAGCGTTAAAACAGTGGTTATCACAGCCAGGAAATTATGCCTTCAGTGATACGGAAGCAGGATTAGGGGAAGAAGTTATTGGCTTATCAAATGTCTTTACGGGAAAGACCAATGCTGGTCTAACTTCAATGGCAAAGGTTCGCTTAGCGCAAAAAGTGATTGAAAATATCGAAAAATTTCAAGAGAACAACTAAGCGTTACTCATCAATGGCGTTCTCCAGAGACTTAAACGTGATCGTTTGAGTCTTTTTTTATTTATTTCAATTCTATGTGAAAAAACATCACGTGGATTGTATCTTTTTCAAAATTATTTTAATTTCATGTCAGATAACATTACATTAGTTATTGAAATCCGATTCAAAACTCGCTATGATTATGAAAAGTATTTGTTTTGCTGCTTGTTTTGAAAAGAAATGGGGAAAAGATATGGAATATCAATACTTAGTTCAGGTAGAAACAATTGTTGGGGAAATGACCGAAGAAACGTTCAATACACATCGAGACGCACTTTGCTATGCAACAAACTATGGGAAAGTCAAGATGAGTAAAGTCTTCAGGTCAGGCGAGATGCTGCATGAGTTTAACTATTAGCTTTGATTTCTGGGGATTAATCATGGAAGTTGTTTAAAAAGGTCTTCGTCATTTTTAAAGACGAAGACCTTTTTTGCGTGATTGAATGAAATTGCCGGCGACAAAGATCAGAATCCCCAGCCAGATAAAAGCAAAGGCAATAAACTGGGGTAATGCGTAAGGCTCATGAAACAAGAATATCGCCATTGCCAACATGATCGTCGGATTAACATATTGAATGAAACCAACCGTGATGTAAGACAGTTTTTTTACAGCTATCGCAAACAGCAATAAGGGTATGGCCGTCACTATTCCAGCCCCCATCAGTAGCAAATTGGTGTTCAATGAGTAATTCATGAAACCGGTCGGCGAAAAGAAAAATAAATAGATCAAACCGAATGGTGCGATAATCAATGTTTCTAAGGTGATACTCGTTGCTGAACTCAACTGCAGTTGTTTTTTAGTTAGGCCGTATAAACAAAAGCTAGTCGCTAGAAAAATCGAATTAAAGGGAAAAACGCCCGTTTGGATCGTTAATAATACTACGCCGGTCAAGGCAGAAAAACTAGCGAGCTTGGCTTGTTTTGATAAGGGTTCTTTTAAATAGATCGCCCCAGCTAGCACATTCAGTAGTGGATTAATGTAATAGCCTAAACTTGCTTGTTGAACTTGGCCAATTGAAACCGTGTAAATAAAAATTCCCCAATTTAGAGAGATGAAAATCGCCGCGATGATAATGGCTATCGTATTTCGACGGCTTTTTAATAATTCTTTGACTTCTTGAACAAAAACAGGGACTTTGCGCAAAACGATCAAATAGAGCGACATAAAAAGCAAAGACCAAATAATGCGATAGAACAACAGATCAACGGCGCCAACGTTTCCTAATAATTTCCAGTAAAGCGGTAGGATGCCCCAAATAATATATGCACTAAACCCATAAACCAACCCAGAATCTTTTTTCATTGGAACCTCCTTAAATAAATTGTGTTTTATCATTTTAACACAAACAATTAGGAGAATTTTTGAAAAATAGAGAATTGTCTAGAAAAGAATACGGCTTAAATAAAGAGCATTTTTAAGAGAATAAGAAAATTAGCGTTTTTCAAATACGTTCAACTAAAGGATATTTCTGCAAGTAAGTTATCGAAAAACGAAAACAAGTGTTTTCTGACAAAGAAAAATACTCTGATTCCAATATATGAACTACTCAGAATAATGACTAGCAGAGGGATTCTCTGATCCATCGTAAATGAATCCACGATTCCTTCAAAAGACCCAAAGGCAAGTGAATCTGATAAAAACTTTCCAAATGTAAGGTTAGCTGAGAAAAAACCAAACAAAAGTAAAGTGAAAGAGACATAAACAGCTTGGAGGGCAAACTCTAGGCTGATCCATTCAGTTGTTTCACCGATAAAACTCATGATTTGAAAAGTGGAACGTTGATCATTAGCCAACTGAAAAAACAGTCGACGAATTGTGTTAATCGTATTGATAATAAAAAGACAAGCAATAACTAAGGAAATAAACTTAAGTACCGTCAGCAACATCCCAGCAGGTGAGATGATCTCCGTTAACCCGATAGTGCCCATCTGCATTGCCTCATTGATTGTATAGGAATGACAATGAGACAAAAAACTGCTGAGATTCAAAAAGAAGAATGATAGAAATGAAAGAATCAAAATAAGGACACATGACAACCCGATCCCGGAAGTTCGAATCAGATTCTTGCTAGAGTTTTGGATGAGATAGTATGCTTTAATCATTTTTCTCTCCGATCTGTTTAATTGAAGTCACGTTTAAAATATTTTGAGGTGTTGCCAATTAATACCACCAATATGGATAACAGGATAATCAGTTTGAAAGTTTCGTCTCTTAGGCAGTCCATTTCATAAGTAATTCAATTTCATTTGTTTCTATGTTATTTTCTTTTTTCAGAATCGCAAAGCCTTGTCTTAAATAGAACTGAACGGCACGCTGATTTTTTTGGTACACATTTAGTGTCAGCGTGAAATTTTCCGTTTTTACAAAATCTAGTAGCTGAGTGCCGATCCCCAGTGATCGATAGTTCTTCAAAATAAAGATTCCAGCAATATACTCGTTAATCAAACCAAGAAAGCCGACGATTTTACCATTGCGGAAATAGGCATAAATCTTGGCAGCTGGAAGCATTTTTTTAACGTTTTGGTAGTTCATCAGCCAATAGTTTTTGTCAATAAAATCGTGCGTCTCCAAGTTACTCTCTAACCAGATAGCAGCGATGGAATCTAAGTCCTTATCTGTCATTGTTTCAATCAATTGAATCATTTTAAAACTCCATTTTTGGTTTTGTGTATAGCTATTGTCAGGTTAATTTTTAGTGTCTGATTTGAAGAGCGGTTCATCGGTGTTTGAATAATAGTCTTCATTTAACTTTTCATCGGATTTCACACCGAATAAGGAAACCAACATGGGACTGAATCCTAGAAGACCGAGCAAAATTGCTAGTGGGATGTATAGGCGTTTTTTTGTGAGAGGTGATTGTTTGTTAGACATGAGATCACTCCTTTATCTCAATTGTAGACTAGAGGTATTTCGAAGGCAAAGTTTTTTGCAAAATTGAAACAAAAAATGCCTCTACCCAAATGGATAGAGACATTCGTTGATTTTAAGAATTAACCGATCTTAGTAGTTCCGCTGCCGATATGAGCAACGTAAAAGTCTGGGGCATAGCCTACGACTTTCATGTATTTGTCATAAACATTGTTTTTGAAGGTTGGAATATTTTCTTCCTTCACTACAGCGATAGCACAGCCCCCGAAGCCGGCACCAGTCATGCGAGCGCCAAGTACACCGTCCTGTGCTTGCGCAGCATCAACTAAGGTATCCAGTTCGATCCCGGTTACTTCGTAATCATGACGAAGAGAATAGTGAGAGGCGTTCAGAAGTTTTCCGAAGGCTTCCAAGTTGCCTTTTTCCAACTCTGCTTTGGCTTCTAATGTCCGTTGATTTTCGGTCACGGCATGACGAGCGCGACGAATCAACGTATCGTCACCGATCAGATCGATGTTTGCTTCAAAGGTCGCTTCATCCAGGTCACCCAATGTGTTAATATCTAATTTCTTTTGCAGGCGGGCAAGAGCTTCTTCGCATTCGCTGCGGCGTTCGTTGTATTTGGAATCTGCTAATTCACGGCGTTTGTTGGTATTCATGATGACCACTGCATAGCCATCAAGCTTCACAGGCACCATTTCGTATTTCAAGGTATTGGTATTTAACAGGATCGCTTGATCGACATCGCCAAAACCAATCGCGAATTGATCCATGATACCGGAGTTTACCCCGATAAATTCATTTTCGACCTTTTGTCCGGTTTGAACAAGCTCCAAACGCGTCGTGTTTAGGTCAAATAAATCTTCTAAAACCACGCCGACTAACAATTCCAACGAAGCACTGCTGGAAAGTCCCGCGCCATTTGGAATCGTGCCTTCAACTAGTAGTTCGAAACCGTGATCAATGTTATGGCCAGCTTCCTTCAATTTTAAGACCATGCCTTTTGCATAGTTAGCCCAGTTATCATTTTTATCGTATGCTAATTCATTGATATCAAAGGTTATTACACCAATATCTTCAAAGTTTGTAGAGTAAACCAGCACTTTGCTGTCTTCGCGAGGGGCAGCGACCCCGTTTGTTCCATAAGTGATAGAAGCAGGAAAGACATGTCCACCGTTGTAGTCGGTATGCTCACCGATTAAGTTGATTCGACCTGGTGAGAAATACTGCGTCGTTTCCTTTGGTCCAAAAATTTCAGCAAATTTTGTGTTTAGTTCACGTTTGATTTCCATTTAGTTCGCTTCTTTCAAATTTATTTTATATTCCGTCGTTGTCTCGAAAGTTTCATTTGCAGGCAGTTTGATCGAGCCAAACGCTGGAAATTGCTCCGCGCCGGGGGCGATTTGTGTTTCAAAGGTAATCCCACCATGATGGGCTAATTTGTCACCGTGCATCACGGGACCATCTTCGCCAAAATTCGCGGTAAAGATCACGACACTGGATGAATCTGTTAAGACTGTCAGTTCGATATTTCCATCCGGACTAGTTAGTCTTGCTGCTGGAGCATTTAAATCTTTTTCCTTTAAAAAGAATGGATGATCAAGTCCGTTACATTGATTCTTTTGTTCAAAGTCGGCGTTAAATACTTCGGCTAAAGTTTTTTCAGTTTGAAAATCAAAAGGTGTTCCAGCGCTATTCACGATTTCACCAGTAGGAATCGTGTCTGGTTTAAGGGCAGCAAAAGCATCACTGTTCAGCCACAGTTTGTGTTCATCAATTGCTTCAGTCACGTCCCCACTCAAATTGAAATAGACATGATTGGTTGGATTAAACAAGGTTGTTTGGTCGCTGATTCCTTTGGTAGTGACACGCCAAGTATTGTCCTGCGTTAAGGTATGACGGACTTCAATCTTCAGCTCTCCTGGGAAACCGTGCTCACCATCTGGGCTGGTCAATGTAAAAACGACCGACGCTTCTTCATCGCCATTTTCAATCGTGTAGTCCCATTTCTTCGTTTCAAAACCAGGCTTTCCGCCGTGCAGAGAGTGACCCGTTTCAGGGTCAATAGCCACTTGGTACTCTTGACCATCAAGTGTGAAACGACCATTTTCAATTCGACCAGCAGTTCGACCGATCGAAGCCCCGATGAAGGCATCTTTTTCCAAGTATTCCTCGGCAGAATCGAACCCTAGGACCAATTCTTTGTCACGACCTAGGCTGACGATACGCGCACCTAAGTCCGTAACAGATAAATGGAAACCGGATTCATTTTTGATTGTAATCACTTTGTAGTCTGTGCCAAAATCGTTTTCTGTAATTTGCATATAAAAACCTCGCTTTTTTGTAATGGGATATTTTTCTTTTCCTAATAAGTTTAGCGATTAATTGATGAGGTGACAAGGACTTGAAGCTTTTCCCATGGCCTGAGTCAAATTTAACAAGAAATCGCTTACTTTTAAACATGTTTTTGTGAGGACTATTTAACTTTTTGTTGCATCTTGATCTAAAAATATACAAAAAAGATCAACTAATCAGTTGATCTTTACAAAGAGACACTCTTTTCTATATGAAGTAAGAGTAGTTTAATCGAAAAGCTGAGAAAAGAGTAATACTTATAGAAATTGGCAAAAATCAACGCCAAAATTTTGTGTAGTCTGCTTTGTCCTCTAAGTTAAATGCGATCATGTCTTTTATGAGTATATAATTGATTTCTTCTGTCCATTTAATGCGAAAGATATTGTTGGTATGACTATAACCAATCTCTTCAATGGTAGGCAAAAACTTATTAAGACAAGCGACTTCAGGTGAAACTGAAAGGTGTTTTTGAGCCGAACTGAAACCAATGATAAACGTCCCGTGATGAGTAAACATCGGTTCATTCCAAGCGATTCGGGTATCTAAATCAGGGAATTCTGTTAAAATCCATTGGAATAGATCCCGTAATTTATTTCTTCGCTCTTCATTTTCAATTTTCTTGAAATAATCTTCAAAAGTGTCCATCATTTTGCTCCTTTTCTTTTTAGTATAACAGTAAGAAAAGGAAAGTTAGAGAAAAAAAGATCGGTTAGCGCGGAGGTCTCGTGACTTAGCAATAGTTTCTAATGCTGCAACAACACCAAAAGGATCGAACTAAAATCAAATAATACATGGATGATCCAACTGGTCCAGATTGAATTGCTTTTGATCGCTGCGTGGTTAAAAATTAGCCGTGCGACACCTTGAATTAAGAGAATATGAAGCAAGGTATGCAGAACGTTTCCATCATTATAAGTTGAGTAATGAATCAAACCGAAAATAATCGCGGAAAAAAGACTGGCGATCGGTAATGAAAATTTACTAGAGAAAATACTCAAGAAATATATCGAAAACAATTCTTCTCCTAAAAGCATGACGGGAAGAATCAATAGTAGCAGCCAGCTCGGCTGGTCGTTTACTGGATTGCTTTGCAGATGCCATTTCAAGCCGTAAGTTAATAACAGTGAAACAGTTAAGCTTACGAACCAATTCAGCAGAAAGTAACCAATAATTGTCTTAAGTGGACGGATCGGTTTGCCGAAAATAGCACGAACAGATGCCTTTTTGTAAACGATCGTTAATGCAATCAAGCCAGTGACAGCTAACGAAAAAAATCCCAGGTAAGCTGTTCCTGAAAGTAAAAGAAATAAACCAATTAGTAGAATGACTGTGCCAATGATTGTCTTTTTGAATGAAATAGGTTTGTTTAGTATTTTATCCATAATGCTGCTCCTCACATTTGCTCTTTTAGCTAGCGTGAACTATACGCTTTTTTATTAAATAAACAAGTTTATTTAACGCTTTTAAGAAACATGAACAGAGAGAGCGATTTCTTGCTTAACTGAGAGTTTTTTCTCACTTTTTTCGAATAATTCGCCACACTTCTTTCACGGACCATAAGATGATAATCGGTACGATTACACAGAGAATTACTTGGAAAATATGCTGATAAGAGAGTTCGTAGTCGATATAAGGGTTGTTTTTTTGAAGGAGCAGCGTGCTAGGGACAATTAGACAAATCAGCAGCGCGTGGATGAGTTGTTTCAGTCTCTTTTTCAAAAGATCATTCCTTTCCCTACTAACTAGAAAGCTCTTTTGTTTTTAGAATAGCACTAATGAAATTCGGAATGGGCAATTTCTCAATAGCTTTGATTTGTCCTAAAAAAAGGGATACTTAATGATTTAGAAAATTTATGGGCCATTTTTCATGTATAATTTAAAGGGGAAAAGAGGCTGGAGGAATCACATAATGGAACAGACAATTTTTTTAAAAAAGGAACGACATCATCTGGAGACCGATCTTCATTTTGATTTTTGCGGCATTTCAAAAACACTGCCGTTCCATGCCTTCGGTCCAGCGATTCGGCAAAATTATATTTTACATATCGTGATGGAGGGCAAAGGAACGTATCAGGTTAAAAATCAGCAGTATCATTTAAAAAAAGGGGATCTGTTTTTGATTCGACCAGGGGATTCGACCTTCTATTTAGCTGATGGAGAAGATCCATGGATGTATTGCTGGCTTTCCTTTGGTGGATCGGCAGCGGATGAGATTATTCGTCATTCTCATTTTAGGGAGGACCAGTATACGATGGTTTCCTCAGATATTCAAAAGTATATCGATGTGATCGTGGCGTGTCTGCTCTTTGTTGAAGAAACGCTGGTGAATGAACTGCACCTGAATGAATTGGCCTATCGTTTTTTAGCCGCGCTTTTAGAAGATGGCGGAAAGCTCCACTTGGGAGAACAGAAGATTTATTCACCACTAGCTGTAGCTACAGTAGAATTTATCGAAGCCCATTACGCCGAACAACTGACTGTAGAAGGTATCGCACAGCATCTAGCTGTCAATCGCAGTCATCTGTCGCGGGTATTTCGCAATCATATGGACATCAGTATCAGAGATTACATTTTAGGTGTGCGAATCAATCGGGCTGCATTTCTTCTTTCTATGACGGATGAGTCTGTGGAGAGCATTGCGGAGCAAGTAGGTTTTAATAGTTTGGTCGTTTTTAGTCGCATGTTTAAAAAACTGACGAAGGAAACGGCAACGGCTTATCGTAAACGCATGAAAAATGAAGACTTTAAAAATGTCTCTTTAAATGAACTAAAGGTACAGCTGGAAAAACAAGCGGTTGTTAACCGTGCTACCTAGCCGAGTGAACGTTTACAAATAGTAAGGGATATCCTATACTTAAATCAATAAGTGTAGGATTTTTACATAAATACCTTATATACCAAATCATTTTTGTGAATATCATCACTTAAAATAATCAAAATGGTATATATGGTAAAAATTGGAGGATTTGTTTATGAAAAAGGCTAGTGAAATGACCGTCAAAGAATTAGGTGCCTATATTGATCAATCGGTATTAAAACCAGATTTTACAGAAGCAGAGATTCGTCAGTATATTCAAGAAGGGATTGATTACCATTGCGCAACGGTCTGTGTTAATCCATCTTCACTGGATATTGCCGCAGAAATGACGAAGGGAACGGATACGAAGATCTGTGTCGTTTGCGACTTTCCATTTGGGACAAGTACGACTCCATCTAAAGTGTTGCAGGCAGAGACGTATTGCCAGCGAGAAGATATTTATGAATTAGATATTGTCGCTAATTTTGGCTGGATTCGTAGTGGTAAGTACGATGAAGTAACGAAAGAACTGCAAATCATCGTAGAAGCCTGTCATGCTCATGGCGTCGCAGTAAAAGTGATATTTGAGACGGATACATTAAATGAAGAACAAATCCGCCAAACCTGTGAATGTGCAATCGCTGCAAACGCAGATTTCGTTAAGACAAGTACCGGATTTCTTACAGGGTATGATAGTAAAGGAGCAACGAACGAAGTGATCCAGATCATGATGGATCAATGCAAAGGCCGAATCAAAATTAAAGGCAGCGGCGGGATTCGTACGCGGGAACATTTTTTAGAATTGATTGATATGGGGATTGATCGCATGGGTATCGGGTTTAAATCAACACCAGTCGTTTTAGGATTGGATAAATAATATGGCTGATAACTTACTTTTTGAAAAACGTGAGGATTTCCGCAAATGGTTGGCGGAAAATGGAACAACTAGTGAGGGTGTGTGGTTAGTCTTTGGAAAAACGAAACAGGTCAAAACGTTAAAAGCTGGAGAAGCCTTAGAGGAGGCTTTGTGCTATGGCTGGATTGACGGAGTAATGAAGAAGCTCGATGAACATTCTTACATCAAGTATTTCGCTGCACGACGCAAGAACAGTAAATGGTCTGAGAAAAATAAAAAAATTGTGGAAAAGCTTGAGCAGGCTGGTCTGATGACGGATTTTGGCCGCGAGAAAATCGCTGAAGCAAAACAAAATGGCCAGTGGGAGGCAGCCACGAAACCGTCGGCGGTAACAGATGAACAAATCGCAGAAGTAGCGGCATTATTAAAAGGTAATACGGAAGCCTCCAAGAATTTTGGAAATATGTCGCCATCTGTCAAGAAAACGTATACGCGAGCTTATTTTGATGCCAAGACTGATGCTGGAAGAGCAAAGCGAGTCGCTTGGATGACTGAACGTTTAGAAAAGAATTTAAAACCAATGTAGAGAAAAGCTGGAATCCTCATCTGATTCCAGCTTTTTTTACCTTAATGAATATAGTTTGACAATTCTTTTTGATAATCTTGCCAGTCAACTTTCCCAGTATTCAAGTACTGGGCCATTAAATAGCCAATATACGGTCCAGTCGTCAAACCGGAAGATCCCAATCCACTAGCAACCAGCAGATGATCATTTAACTGGCCAAAGAAGGGCGCAAAGTCAGAAGTATAGGCGCGAGTCCCGACACGATAGTGGAAGGGGGCGGTCAGCAGTTTATCTGGCTTAACTAGAAAATTTTTGGCACCATTCGCAAGCTGCTCAAATGCCGCTGAAGTTTCTGTCAGATCCCATCCGGCTTCATTTTCATGAGTTGCTCCCAGTAGAATTTTTCCATCTAAGAAGGGAATAAGATCTGCTTCGCCATCCAACATAGCAACCGGAAAATCTCCGCTGCTTTTGAACGCTGTTTGAAAAACTAATAGCTGTCCCTTTTGCGGACGTAGATCAACTTGATAGTCCAACGGTGCTAGTAAATCCTTTAGGTGAGGACCGATAGTTAAAATGATTTGATCGAAGACTGATTCATTTTCATCATAGCTGATCGTACTGGCGTTGACTAATCCAACACGTCGGGGTATGAATGTTATCCCTTTTTCTATCGCTAATTCCCGCATTCGGTTCAAATAAGCTTTTCCGTCCAAACGACCGCCGCCGCTGATCCTAAGCGCTGGTAAAGCTTTTAATAAAGGTAGCTCTTGTTGTGTCTGTTCACCAGAAAGTAGTTCAATCGTGCCAATTTCCGGCGCGCTTTTTTTACGTTCTTCAGCTAGAGCCAACAGCTCCTCTAGTTGTTTTTCAGGTCGCAGCAGAAGTGTACCAGACTGCTGATAGATCGTATGGTCCAGCTGGAAATCCTGAAGCAGTTTTGGGAAAAAGGCAGCGCCATCTTTTGCTAGCTGATACCATTGTTTGTTGCGTCGTTTGGAGAGCCACGGGGAAATTATCCCAGCACTGGCGCTTGTTGCTTGTCCAGTTGGTTCGTCAAAGAGGGTTACGTGATATTTTTTTTGATCTAAATAATTTGCCAGCGTCATTCCGATGATACCGCCGCCAATAATTGCGATTTTTTGCATAGATTACATTTCCTTTTTTATTTAAGATTTGTTCAACATTAAGAGTATACAATAGTCTGAAAAAAAATACTTGCATGGACTTCAATGGATAAGAAGAGCGTCAGTACATGCTTTTTCACATTTGATCTAGCGATTACAGAAAAAGTTTATCACTAAACTTAACATATTTTACTTTACCTGTCGTAGTAATTGTCGTACAATGATTACAACGACAGATGAAGTAATTTCAGGAGGTGGCAAGATGATTTCGAGCGATGGAATTCGCGGGTACAATGATGTCATCATTTTGTCCGTACTGAAGGATGGCGACTCCTATGGCTATGCGGTTTCCCAAAAAATTCGGGATGTGAGTGGAGAAATTTATGTCATTAAGGAAACAACGCTTTACTCAGCCTTCAACCGTTTGGAGAAAAATGGTTATATCCATTCTTATCCAGGAGAAATTACCCATGGAAAAAAGCGAACGTATTATCAGATTACGGATAAAGGCCTGACTTTTTTAGAAGAGAAGCGGGATGAATGGAAGCAGACTAAAAAAGTTGTGAACCGATTTATGAAAGAAGGGTAAAAAATGGATACAATCAAAAATTATGTAGAGACATTGTTTCTCGAATTTCCTAATACGAAAGAAGTTCAACGAGCAAAGCAAGAGATTTTGACGATAATGGAAGACCATTATCTGGCTTTACTTGATGAAGGTAAGAGCGAGCATGAAGCGATCGGGCAAGTCATCAGTGAATTCGGCTCTGTCGATGAGCTACGAGAAGAATTAGAGTTCGCAACTCGGGAAAAAGAGCCAGAAAACAAGATTAATGAAGATGAGATGTATCATTATCTCGCAAATCGAAAGAAAGATGCTAGGGGACTAAGCTTAGGCATCAGCGGCTGTTTGCTGGCGGTGGGGTCATTGATTGGATTGAGCATCAGCGGTGCAGAAATGATGGGATTCTTGCTATTCTTCATAATTGTGGCAGTCAGTGTTGGAACCATTATCTATAATGGGATGCAGTTTTCTAAAAACAATGCCGTGATGAACGATCGTTATATTCCAGTGGATGTTAACAAGGAAGCACAAAGGTTGAAGCAGGGCTATCAAAAGAGTTTCCAGGTTAGTCTCGTATTTGGAATTTGTCTATGTGTGCTGAGTGTCGCACCTATTTTCTTTTTCCAAATGTTCACTTATGCAGAAAATGGTATTCCAGTCATGTTCTCCTTCTTAGCCATCGGGGTATTTTTGATCATTTACGGCAGCATCAATTACAGCAGCTTTGATAAATTTATTAAAGAAAAATATTTTATCGCCGACGAGGATGAGTTAGGGCCAAATGCGATGCAAGCGAAATATGGTGATGCAGCACGTACCAAGTATTTACTTGAAAGAGTCTACTGGCCGATTGTTGTCATGATTTACTTAGTCTGGTCCTTTACGACGGGATCTTGGGGAATGAGTTGGATGCTCTTCGTGATGGCTGGGATTTTCTACAGTGTTGTGGAGGCAATTTTTGTAAAAAAGTAGCATAGGTTTTATACGTAAAAATACGTTTCTAGCATGATTGAATGCTAGAAACGTATTTTTTAGTTTGTCGATGTTTTCTTTTTAGTGAGCTGCTGTTGTAAAACCAGCCGATGTTTGATCATTTCTACGAAGTCGTTAGGTTCGGTTACTCGTATGCGAGCTCCAAAAGAGAGCACATTGATCAACAGCTCCGTTTCATCTTTTTTCTCATAAAAAATGGTCATTCGATAAAGCGAGCTGTCTAATCGATCCAATACTTTTCGATAATTCGAAAAGTGAAAGGTTGCCCGTTCAAGCGCATCACGTTCATCCTTCAATTCGCAAACAATGCAGCAGAGCTGAGGATTCATTTGTTCAATGTCTAGGAAGGTTTCTTCCAGCTGATTGATCTGATAGATATCAGAGCAATTGAATATCACTTTTTTCCAGCCGGAAGTCGATTTGCGTTTACCTATAACTCGAAACTTATTGTTCTTTGTCGAGTACTCGAGTTTCAAAGGCAGAAAAAGATGATCTGTAGCAACTCTTTTTTTGGCTGATTGATACGTTAATGAAACCAGTTGTTTATTTTGAATACTTTCTATCAAATGATGCAAGATATTTCCATAGCTCTCATCAAAATGATCTTCACTGACAAACTGATCAAAGTATTGATAATCCTGCCAGTCAAAGAGAGGTTCTGTTTCTTCTAAGTCAAAGGGTTCTCCTAAGCAGTCAAACTTTGGGTCTTGCTGGATTGCCGCCAGCCAAGCCATTTCTAATTTTGTCAACGGGAACGGTTGCGGCATATTTCTTAGAATTGATTGGTGATCTTTTAGCAGATGCCAGCCTTCCTTGTTATCCTTCAAATAATCAACCATTTCAAAAGGCGTTTCTTTAAAACCACCTTGATTTAGCAATTGTTGCTGTTGTGCAGGATCTTCCGTTTGTAGAACTTTGGTCATCAGCTGGTAATATAAACTATTGATTTCTGAAAAAAGCTCCATATTAATCCTCCAGTCCGTAAAGCTGATTCAGTGCTTCGATATCTAGCCAAAATTGATTCTCCCATGTACGATTCGTTGAGTTGATCTGTACGATTCGGCCTATCCAAGTCCTTAGCCAAGGCTCCATTCCTTTAGGGTCAACTAGATCAATTGAAAATTTGTAAAGTTTATCCCCGACCTGCTCCACTTTTCCTTGGCGTTTTTCCCGCATCAAGCGTTGATATAAATAATGCTCTGGTAAATGCAGTAGTATTTCATAAGTGACTGGTTTGCGAGAGGTAAAAGAACAATTCCAAGTGGTTGTTTTGGCTTTGGCCAACTTAGTCAGTCCTTGAGAGAAGTTTTCAGTCGTGCCCAATAGCTGACCGCTCTCTAAATAATCTAGTCTTAATGAATACAATCTGCCTGTCTGTATTCCGACTAAATACTGACGCCCACTTTCGCAGCTGGAGTAAATTTTTAAAGGTGTTAGACTGATCTCTACACCGTTAGTCTTGATCAGCTTAACTCGTTGTTTATGCTTGATAGCTTGTAAAAGAAACAACATTATCTCACTATCTAGTGTTTGACTATCGTATTTATGCTTGAAACAAAAAGGTGACGGAGAAATTTCATAACGTTGTAGCAGCAGCTCACCAATCACACCGACTGGGGCGATTTCTTTATAGAATTGAATCGCCTGTATTTGCTTTGCAGTAAGTTCCGTTTTTTTATTTACGGTATACAGCCACTGTTTTCCTCGCTTTACCTTCTGTAAAATAGCCATTTCTGTGTATTCATTCAGCTTGTTGCGAATCGTTAAGCTATCAATCAAATAGTTATCATCAAAGAGAGATAGGTAGTCATCGATTGTTTGGACGATTTCATTGACGGTTAAAGCTGATTTTGAAGTCAAAATATCTAAAATGACAAAGTGCAGAAAAATATCATTTCGAGTGAAGGATTTCGTTTGCCATAAAATATGCAGCGGGTTATCGGCTTGATTTGCAGGCAAGACTAAGCGATAGATTTTTTTATTATTGATGGTTTGCGATTCGATATAGTCATGAAGCAAGCTTTCTAACCGACGCCGTTCATTGTCATAGGTGCGCGGACTAGAAAGCGTAATCTCTTCACGACTTTTAAAACCATAAATCAGAAATTCTCGTGTATAGCTTCTTAACGTAGTGAACTGCTTCACCAATTCTTGAAATTTTTTGGCCATTTTTTTCTCCTTATTTTTCTCATTGTATCAAGTTCGCACCCTTTTTTAAAAGAACTATTTTTATCTGTTCGTTAAGATAAGAGCAAGAAAACACAAGGAGGAGCAATCATGGCAATTCTAACTCTTACTTCCGATCATCCGGAATTTACTCAACTAATCAAAAAACATCCTGAAGGTGGCCTGCAGCTGCGGGGGATTCGTAATGGGACGGGCTTTGGTTGGTATGAAAATCCGGAAACATACTGCATGTATTTTCAAGATTATGGAACGAATCTTTCGTTTCGTTCAACGCGGGAAGAGCAGCAACATTATTTGAATGTGAAGCAATATTCAGCACCACAGGTTTATTTAGCTTTAATGACAGAGTTTTTGAAATCAGCAATGAAAACAGCAGAATCTGGTAAATCCCATAACCAGCTGGTAATTTCGATGGTGGAGATCAAAAAAGTTGAGCTGTTTCAGTCGATCTTTCGGATACTGTCAGAATTTGAAATCACAGAAGAACCATTGATGGCAGGTTTTTATCAAGTGAAAGTGACAACGGATTCACTTTATCAGCTTTTGCAGGGGGCATATCTGGTATTGCTGCTTTTAGCAAAGGAAAGCAGCACGTTTTTAGATGAGGGCGATTCTTTGATCGAACGTGGTATTCAAGCACTTCAAGGTATCAAAGCACCTTATTATCTGAGAAATTTGTTTGTTCGCAAATTCCTGTATAAGAAAGAATCCTTTTTTAAATACAAAGAAGCGATCGAAGAACATGGTCGGGAAGAAATTGTTTTTTCTTATCGTGGTACGGGCTATTCACGAATCGAGAAGGTGCGGGAACTCTTAGATATGAAGCACGATATTTTGGATGTTGGTTGCGGAGGAGGCGCTTATTTCAGACTAGCTGAAAAAGTCAATACTTATATTGGTGTGGATATTGACCCTGAAGTTTTAGCTTATGCTAAAGATCGCGGAGAGCGAATGGGACTGGAGAATATCCAGCTATACTCTTCACTAGATGAAGTTACTTTTCAAGAGGACATGGATATTCTTTTGATGGAAGTTATTGAGCATATGTCATTAAAAGAAGCAGTAGATTTATTGCAGCGCTTGTTGAATGAACCATTTCATCGACTGATTTTATCCACGCCTAACAAGGATTTTAATGCCTTTTATGGGATACCTGACAATCAAATGCGTCATGAAGACCATAAATTTGAACTGGGAGCGATCGAGTTTCAGAAGTGGTTAACAATGACTGTTGGCAATGAATTTTCGATCCAATTTTTTACAACAGGGGATCAAGTCAATGGGATCGCTACTACTCAAGGGGCAATGATCAAGAGAAAGGAAAATGTATCATGAAAATCACGACTAAAGTCCATACGATCTTTTTACTGATCGGACCGACAGAATCAGGGAAAACGACTTTCGCTAATGAAATACTGATACCACAGTTGGCTTTTCGTGATAAACAGAAAAATTTTGAAACCAATATCCAGCATTTGTCTTCAGACGACATGCGGCGAGAGCTATTAGGACGAGATTATGATAAATATGCGGCTAGCATGTTGGAAGCATCGGGCGTAACATTTCCCTATTTAAAGACCAAACTGGATTTCTTGACCAGCTATCCGATTAATGCGGAATTTGTCATCGTGGATACCATCGGTCTAGCCGAAGACTTTCGACAAGAAGTAAAGGAGATCGCGGATAAAAATCATTATCGTGTTGAAGCGATCGTCTTTGATTATCCTCGAGAAGAGTTTTATGCATCCGAACGTTCCAAAGTATTGATTACAAAACATGTCGATCGCTTAAAGCGCGAAGTATTGCCGAAGCTTGCAAAAGAGGATTATGCGGCGACTCATCGGATCAAGCAAAAGGATTTTCAGGAAATTAGTGTTGAGGTCGAAGGCAAGGCAGAGTATCTAGCTACTCTATTATCGAATCAAAGAGACTATGCTGTGATCGGTGATGTTCATGAATCGTTGGCAGATTTGAAAAGATTAGTATCGAAGCTAGGTTATCGTGTAGTCGAAAATGAAATGACGGTTGCTGGAGATGATCCTTTCTCTTTGATACTGTTAGGCGATTGGATCGATAAAGGAAATAAAACGGCTGAAATTATCGATTTTCTCTATCATAATCAGCAGCATTTCCAGTTCGTGCTAGGAAATCACGAAAATTTTGTTTATCGCTATCTAAAAGGTGAGATCAAAGGAGCCGATCAAGAAACCATTGATCAGCATTTTACTTCGATCAGCTATTTGAAGAAAAAACCGATTATTCTAGAAAAATTTAATCAATTGGTCGAACAAAGCCAACCATTTTTACGACGGATTGGTGATGAAAAGCAATCCTTCATCGTCACACACGCACCATGTCATCAGCAATATCTAGGGAAAATGGACAGTGTTTCACTGCGCAATCAACGAAACTTTCGTTTGAACCGAGACAGGTCTGTACAAGAACAACTTCAGTGGTTAGAAGCAGAGAGTATGTATAACCTACCAGTTCACGTGTTTGGTCATATCGCTACTAATCGGATTTATCGTATAAAAAATAAATATGGGATCGATACAGGTGCTGTTTATGGAAACAAGCTAAGCGCGATTAAACTTTTTGGCAGAGGGAATGCGCTAATTTCGGTTTCCTCCGATCAACTAAAAACAGAAGAGCTACCGACGCTTTTTCCTCGTCCTAAAATGCAATCTTGGGAAAAATTAACTGACAAGGAACGCAAACGCCTATTTTATATGGCTAAAAATAAAGTTCAATATTTATCTGGGACAATGGCTCCAGCTGCGGCCGACAAGGAGCAAAATGATTTAGAATCTTTGGCAAAAGCACTAGACTATTACCGTCAACAGGAGGTGGATCAGGTCGTATTGGAGCCAAAATATATGGGCTCTCGTGCGAACATTTACTTGTTTGATAAGCTGGAAGATTGCTATGCCATTTCTCGAAAGGGCTACAAGATCAATGTTCCGGGAATTGAGGGAGTCTTTGCTGAGCTGCAGGCACAGTTTTCTGATTATATGAAAGAAAATAAAATTCGGATGTTACTGCTGGATGGAGAATTGTTGCCTTGGCGGGCGTTAGGTGAAAATTTGATTCAATTGGAATATTTACCAGTCGCTAAAGGGATCGAAACGGAATTAAAATTTTTGAAGAATAGTCAGTTTTCAAAGCTGTTTGAACAAATGGGGGACCAACTAGCAGCGACGGATTTCCAAACAAATAGCTATCACTTATCCAAAAAACAATTAGCGAAAAAATATGGCGAGCATCAAACACGTCAATATAGAGAATGGCTGAAAGCTGCACCACAGCAAGTATCCTTGTCGGAACAGGAAAAAGCCTTGACCTTGTATCAACAACAGATCGAATTATATGGGAAAGACGCGCCATTGCATTTCAAGGCATTTGATTTATTGAAAATCGTTTACCACAATAATAAGGAAGAAGTTGTAGAACGGCCGACATCTGAAATCTACCAATTTTTAAATAAGGATGAATTTTTATTGTTGGATCTAACCGCAGAAAATCCACTCCAGCAAGCTCAAAGGTATTTTGATCAAATGACGTTGAAACAACAGATGGAAGGGATCGTTATTAAACCGGAGCGGCAGAAAAACAATGCTGCGCCTTTCTTGAAGGTTCGAAATGAGGCTTATCTGACGTTGATCTATGGATACACTTATCGCAGCAAACAGCAATATCAAACGCTGATCAAAGGGAAAAATGTTTATCATAAATTACGGACTTCGATCAAGGAATATGAGCTTGCACAGGAATTATTAAAAATTCCAGCAGCGCAGTTAACGGCGGAAAACAATGAGTATTTAAATCTGTTAGCCAATTTATTGTTTGAAATGGATAAGGAAGGATCATTAGATCCGCGACTTTAATCAATAAGGAGGGATGGAAATGAAAGCAAGAATCAAACAAGCATTACGAGAAATCGAAAAGCGAGAAAACATTGAAATTCTTTATGCAGTCGAAAGCGGCAGTCGTGCTTGGGGATTTCCATCTAAAGACAGTGACTATGATGTTCGCTTTATCTATCGACGGGAAAAAGACTGGTACTTGAAGCTGGAGAAAACGGCGGATCATTTAGAATTTCCGATCGATGCACAATTAGATATTTGTGGTTGGGATTTAGATAAAACACTGAAGCTGCTGCAAAAGAGTAATCCTGCGCTATTAGAATGGTTGCATTCGCCAATTGTTTATCAAGCGGACGGACAGTTCATTATTGAGTTGAGTGCTTTGAGTGAGAAAGACTTGAATGAACAACGGCTAATCTATCACTACCTTCACATGGCTGATGGAAACTATCGAGAGTATCTGAAAAAAGAGTACGTTCGAATCAAAAAATATTTTTACGTACTGCGTCCCGTATTGGCCTGCATGTGGATAAAAGAATACCATCAAAGACCGCCTGTTGAATTTGAAAAACTGCTGGAGCTGCCAGATTTATCGCCGGAATTGTTAAAAGTGATCAATGAACTTTTATCTCGGAAAAAAAGCGGGGACGAGTTAGACACAGAAATGGCCATTCCACAGCTGAATATCTTTTTGGAACAGCAGTTGCAGTTTTTTACCGAATATGTAAAAAGACTTGATAAAAATCCTAAAATTGATTCAGCTGATTTGAACTATTTTTTCTTAAAATGGGTAAAGTAGACGTTAATCTTAATAGGAAATTTTGTAGGCGAGGGGACTCAATTGAGTCCTCCTCGTTTTTCTGCATTTAGGGAAGAAGCAGGGAGGCATGATTAAAAATTGCTATGGATTCTTTATAAGTAAATCATTGACAAAAAAACAGAATACTTTTAAACTAAAAACGAACATACGTTTGCTTTTTTTAGAAGGTGGTTTTGATGAACGTTTACGAAGGGGAACCTGTCAGAGATGTTTTCTGCATGGACTCCAAAAGTTTTTATGCCAGCGTGGAATGTATTGAGCATGGCTTGGACCCACTGAATGACCTATTAGTTGTCATGAGTGGCGATCGGGAAAATGCCGGTTTAGTTTTGGCAGCAAGTCCGATGGCAAAACAAGAGTTAGGCATTAGTAATGTTAGCCGAGGGTTTGAGATTCCGAATCATCCTAAGCTTCATATCGTGCCGCCGCGGATGACGCTGTATATTCAATACCACATGCGCATCCAAGAGATTTTTCGTTCATATATGGCAGAAGAGGACATTCATACATATAGCATTGATGAACAATTCGGTGATTTGACCCATAGTTGGAAGTTGTTTGGCAAAAGTTCGGCTGAAGTCGGAATGAAGATTCAGAATGAAATTATTGAAAAACTTGGTATTTATACTTCATTAGGGATGGGCGATAATCCTTTATTAGCGAAAATAGCGATGGACAATGAAGCAAAGAAAAATAAAAATCGGTTTGCACAATGGCATTATCAGGATGTGCCGGAGAAAATTTGGCCGCTGCGTTTAAGTGATTTTTGCGGCATCGGATATCGAATGGAGCGGCGTTACCAGATGATGGGACTCAAGACGATGGGGGATCTGGCACACACAGATCCTTTTGTTTTAAAAAATCATTATGGTGTGATGGGTATGCAGCATTATATGCATGCATGGGGAATTGATCGCTCAGTTCTTTCTCAAAAGGATTTGTATCCTACTAAGGAAAAATCAATCGGGAATTCTCAAGTTTTACCGAAAAATTATGCTCATAAGGGAGATATTTTGACCGTAATCGCTGAAATATGTGAACAAGTGGCTCAACGCCTGCGTAAGAAGGATGTGCTGGGCGGGACGCTGCATTTAGGAATTGCGTATGCTTATTTTGGTAGCGGAAAACGCGGGGGCTTTCATCACCAGCTAAAGATTCCACCAACAAATCAGGCTAGAGAATTGACGCGGGTCGCTTTTGGGTTGTTTGAAAAATATTGGGATAATTCCGAAGTGCGAAATATTTCTATTACAGTTTCATCTTTACGCCCAGCAGGAAGCTTGCAGCTGAATTTGTTTGAAGACCCTAAACAATCGATCAAAGAGGAAAAAATTGATGAAGTAATCGCTCAAATTCGCAGTCGCTATAAATTTAGTTCGATTGTTCGTGCACATTCGCTAAACGAAGGAGCGACAGCAATAAAGCGAGCCGGTTTGGTTGGCGGTCATGCTGGCGGAATGGAAGGGATGGATTAGTAATGATTTATGATGATGAGAGTGCGGAACGACTTTTTATGGAAGCAAAGCAGGTCTATCAGGATCGAGGAATGATGAAATGGATCGGTTTTTATCTATCCGATCATACAGCTGTGTTGGATCAAGAGGCCAAAGAACGAAATCATATCAATATCGAAAAAGAACAAATGACTTTAGAAGAAATCGGGGAAGTGCTGCAACAGGCGTATCTGAAAAACAAACGCATCGCCATCCAGTTGGAAACCTTAAATGATGAGGGAAACTATTTGGATGATTTGGTAGGTAAAATCTTCGGGCAAAAAGAAGAACAAATCTACTTGAATGAAGAGGAACGAGGGATGCTGCATTTAACGATCGAGCAGATCCATCATGTCGAGATATTGGGTTCAAAGAAAATTCTTGACCAAACAATCATTAAATAATTCTATCGACAGTCACCAAAAAAGCCACAACGAGAATCGTTGTGGCTTTTGAGCTAATGCTTAAAACAGGTTGATTTTATCAAGAGGCCAGAAGCGGAAAACGACTTTTCCTTGGATCAATGATTTGTCCACAAAACCGAAAATCCGGCTGTCTTTAGAGATCAATCGGTTATCGCCTAAAACGAAGAATTGATCTTTAGGAACTGTCACTTCAAAATCATTGGTAAAGCTCTTGGCATTAGTAGCTTGTTCTTGGAAAGCAGTATTGTAGGAATATTCTTCGAACAGCTTGTCTTTTTTAAATTTCTCCTTGAAATCATCAAGATAGGGCTCAGTGAATTCTTTGCCGTTGATTGTCAGGACATTGTTTTTCATTACTACTCGATCGCCTGGTAATCCAATGATTCGTTTCACTACGTAAACATTTTGATTGTCTGGTTCTTTTGTCGTAATGATGTCCTGACGGTCCAGATTCGATATCTTGGATGTGATCAAGCGTTGACTATCGTGCAACGTCGGATCCATCGAGTGTCCTTCGACTTTTACTGGAGAAAAAACAAACATTCTAGCTAGAAATATCAATGCTATGATCATGACTACTGGAAGCCATTCTTTGATTTTATTGTTCATAGGGTCACCTCATTGCTAAATTTTATCATTCTTCAAACTAAAAAGCTCTTATTAGCTTCCAACAGAGGAAAAAGTTGTTTAAGGGTAGAGAAAACTGATTGATTATGGGAAACTTAGATCATGAAAATGATGTAAAGAATAAGGAGTGAAACGATGAAAAAGAATTATCCAGCCTCACCGATATTGCCGAAAAACTTTTCTGAGGATTTTTACTTGGAAGATGAAGCGACGATTGAAGATGTACATGGTATTGAGTTTGATTATAGTTATTTGACCTGTGAAAATTTGGTCCTGCGCCGTTCGATTATTGAAAAAGTTACAATGCAGCGAACAAAGTTGATTCGATTTGAAGCGGGCAATGTGATTTTTAAGAATTGTGATTTTTCGAATCTGGAATGGATCGGCGGCAGTTTTCATCAAGTCATTTTTGAAAGCTGCAAGCTCACTGGCTGTAATTTTGCGGAGAGTTACTTGCGAGATTGCCAGTTTAAAGATTGTAGAATCAATTTTGGTTCATTTAGTGCCACAAATCTGAAAAATGTTGCTTTTGAAAACTGTCAAATGACAGATAGTGAATTTTTTGAAGTCACGTGGAAGCATTTATTTTTAACTAATAATGAGCTAGACAACAGCAATTGGATGCGGACAAAACTGGCTGGGTTGGATTTTACCACCAATCAGTTCAGCAAGATTGCTTTTTCGATGGAACAGTTGAAGGGTTTAAAAGTCGATTCGTATCAAGCACTGATTATCGCAGCTGGTCTGGGCTTACAAATTGAGGAGGCGTAAATGAAGTTAAAACAGAAGAAAATACAAGGAATTCCTGTTGTTTGTTGGGGTGAACCGAGTAAGAAAGTAATTTTGGCTTTTCATGGCGATCAATCACATAAAGAAGACGCCGTTATTCAATTTTTAGCAGAAGTTGCTACTGATAAAAGCTATCAGGTTTGGAGTTTTGATTTGCCGGAACATGGCGAGCGAAAAGGTGATTCTTATGCGCTGAACCCGCAAAATGTCGTAGCAGATGTGAACAAAATTTTGTTTGAGGTGGAAAAGCAGGCCGAAACGATCTCATTATTTGGTTGCAGCATTGGTGCTTATTTTGGCATGCTGACATGTCAAAATCGACAAATCTATCAAAGTCTATTTTTATCGCCAATTGTTGATATGCAAGAATTGATCGAAAACATGCTGCTGTGGTCACAGCTGACATTGGAAGATTTACAGCAGAAAAAAATAATCGAGACTCCAATCAAAACACTGGAATGGGATTACTATCAATATGTTGTGAAGCATCCGATTAAGTGGACCATCCCAACAAGTATCCTTTATGGCGGAAAAGATAACTTGACCTCAAGAGAGACTATCGAAAGATTTGCTGAGGGAACCAACTGCTCGTTGACGATTTTTGAAGAGGGAGAGCATTTTTTCCATACGCCTGAACAGTTGAATTACTATCGGAAGTGGCTGGAGAAGAGTTTATTAGAAATGTGCGCCCTTAATGATTAATTAAGGCATCAAAAATAGGTTCTATAATATTTTGTGTTGGTGGAAAATCGAAGCCGATTTTCTACCAACACTTTTTTCTTGTCATCCAATCAAAAAGGAGCTACCGTTTGATAGAATTTAGTCGCCTAAAACCAACTCAATCAAAAGGAGCCCCTCAATGGATTATCATACTAGAAAACTACTTGGATTAACAGACATACACTTACATTTCGATGATGATTGGCTAGAAGAAAGAAGCTATAAGGGCGTTCAAGCCCAAGTGATCAAAGGAAAACTAGTGACTTCACCTAGCCTATGTGAAAACTGCGGTTCTGCAGAGATTATTCACAATGGCTCGTATACGACCCATTCTCAGATGTTAAAAGTCAAAGAAAAGCTGACTATTTTAGAACTGAAGCGTAGCCGCTTCTTTTGTCACACTTGTGGAACAACCTTTTCAGCTCAAACAGACTTAGTCGATGACCATCATCATCTGACAAAAGAACTGAAACAGGCGATCCTCATGGAATTATTTGAGAACCAATCACGAAAATTGATCGCAAAGAAGTACTTTGTTTCTGATGGAACAATCACGCGTATCCTACGTGAAGCAACTAAAGATTATCAACCGAATAAAAAATATCTGCCCTCTGTTTTATGCATGGACGAGTTTAAATCCATGAAATCCGTCGCTGGATCTATGAGTTTTATTTGTGTCGATGGAACGACCAATAAGTTGTTCACGATCCTTGAAGATCGCCGATTATTCAAACTCACACAATATTTCATGCGGTTTCCAAGGAAGGCGAGATTGAACGTCAAGTACCTTGTGATGGATATGAACGCTAGCTATAATCAGCTCCTAAAAAAAGTATTTCCCAATGCCGAAATAGTGACAGATCGCTTTCATATCGTCCAACATATCAATCGCAGCTTTAACCAATTACGTGTTCAGATCATGAATCGTTTTCGCACATCCAGCTCCGAAGATCAGAAGAAATACCGCCGGCTCAAACGATACTGGAAACTATTGCTTAAGGATTCAGACAAACTGGAACCGCTCAAACGGCATTACCATCGGCTTTTCAAAAAAGAGATCAGCCAGACAGAGATCATCGATGAACTCCTAAGCTACAACGAAGAATTACGAAAGGCTTATAAATTTGTCCAACTTTTACGCTATTACTTTACGAAGCGGGATAACACAGGCTTTCGTCATACGTTAAAAACGATGGACCCTAGTCTTCCCCAAGCATTTAAAAAGAAGTTCAAAGTCTTTCAACGCTATCAGGCAGGGATTGCGAATGCCTTCAAGGTAAAGCTTTCCAATGGCGTCACAGAGGGATTGAACAATAAAATTAAGCTGATCAAACGAATCGCCTTTGGTTACCGTAATTTCTATAACTTTCGCGCACTGATTTACTTACAACAAAGGTTGATCTTTGAAAACTAAAAAAGTATGCGGCGCACAAAACGCGCCGCATACGGGACTAAATTTTATTCAGATTTGTCTCCACCAACACGATTTGACGAAGAGCCCAAAAATACCAGTCAAAGTGATCTGAATGATCATCTTGGCTGGTATTTCTTATGAATAAATCTTTAATTTTTTCGCATTAATATCTGGCTGGTTAAGCATTCGAGTTTTTCTTTTGTATTGAAATAGTTGTCTGGCAGTTTACGAATGTCTTTTAATGCTTGTTCCGTATAGTCTGTCGCAAGCTGCTGCGCGTAGGCAACGCCGCCTAATTGGTGGACCAACTGCTGAACCTTCAGTGTGTCTTCCTCAGTCATTTGTTTTTGCTTTTCCAAGTAGGGGCGTAATTGACTGTTATCTTGATTAAGCGCATAGATCAATGGCAGGGAGTAGACTCCTTGACGAACATCTTCTAGGACCGGTTTGCCTAATGTGTCTGCATCGGCTTGGTAATCCAACAGATCATCCATGATTTGGAAGGCAATCCCAATATTATGACCAATCGTGCCAGCTTTTTTGGCGAAGCGTTCACTATTGCCGCTTTCAAAGGCGCCGACTGAGCAGCTCAAAGCGAAGAGTTCCGCTGTTTTACCAGAAATATTCTCTAAGTATTCATCAACAGTTTGCTCTAGTTTGTAGCGGTCATCCATCTGCCCAAGTTCGCCATCAAGAATTTTTTCCATACTGCGTGAATTCAGCTGGAGGCTTCTTAACGATGTCGAGTAATCTGATAATAACTTGAAACAACAGATAAATAAGTAATCTCCTGCGTAAACGGCGGTGTCATTACCAAAGGTGGAGCGAATCGTGGGTAAGCCGCGGCGTAATTCTGACTCGTCAACAATATCATCATGAATCAGGGTTGCGGTATGAAGCATCTCGATGGAAGCGGCTAACGAGGTTGCTTTTTTTTCATCCTGTTCTGGTCCAAATTGAGCAAACAACAGCTGATAAGCAGGGCGTAAGAGCTTTCCGCCTGCGTGAATCATATCTAATACGGCAGCTTCGACTTTTTTATTTTTTAATTTGACAACATCCTCCATCAATTGGAGGGTCGTAGTTAACTGTTTTGCAAGATCAGGATAATCTTGCCACATAGGGTGAAGTTTCATTTTGGATATCCTTCTGATCTTTTTTTAGATTTTCTTTGCGATTCATAATCTAATTGGAATTTCTGCAGCGTCCGTACATGTCCCAGTAGATAATTACCGGCAATACCAATGACAATCCCGGCAAGAATACCTAAAATGGACATGACTGGTAAATAGAGCATCACGGTCCAAGACTGAGCGATCCAGCTTGCGACCAGTAGTTGACCGACATTATGGAGAAAACCGCCTGTTGCGCTAATTCCGATGATGCTGACACGCTTAGGACCAAGGCTTTTGACTAAAAGCATGCCGAAATAGCTCAGCATCGAGCCGCTCATACTATAGAGAAAAGTCGAAACGGTCCCGCCTAGAAGAGTGG
This sequence comes from Enterococcus sp. GPZ-007, assembly GCF_059374735.1. Taxonomy (NCBI): domain Bacteria; kingdom Bacillati; phylum Bacillota; class Bacilli; order Lactobacillales; family Enterococcaceae; genus Enterococcus; species Enterococcus sp. GPZ-007. The sequence continues at coordinate 66,479 of NZ_JCAFYN010000010.1, forward strand.
TCAAAAGCAGACGCATCCAAATCAGTGTGAAGCTTTCCTTTTTCGGCATTGTGAAGATCGCAACGATTGTTATTAAGTTGGCAAGTCCAAGCTTCGCTCCAGGCGCAAAGGCGAAGGGCGAAGGGATCGTGTTTTCAATCAGCCCTAAGATGACTCCTTGGGCCACCAATAGTGCTATGTATATGAGTTTTTGTGTTTTCTTCATAATAGAAGCAGCTAATAAATGACGCTGCCGGGTTCCCCTCCGTCTGAGGATTTGATTTCGATGACTAGTTTATGGGGTAGACAAACGATTGTCTCGCCAGATTGATCAATCCATCCACGGCGGACACAAATTTGATCTCCGCAATCTGCTTCTTTAATCCGAATCCGATCCCCTTTAACTTCAATCAAGTTATAGTCGCCATCTTTATCTTCATAGCGATAAGTATAGCTCTGAGATTGGTCCGAAAGATCAAATGATTTGATTTCCTGCCCATCTACTGAAAGAACCGCTTCTTGGGTAGGGCTATTTGAGCGAGTGAGGCTGAAAACCACCACAGGAGCAAACGATAGTAAGAGGAGAATCACAACGATAATTCCATCCCAGGGCCGCAATAAACTGTTTTTGGCAAAATCCTTCAGTTTCAAAAGCATCTACCTCCTGCAATTTTTGTTGATAGTCGTCCGAATGTATCAATCTTTTTCCTATCATAACATAAAGAAAGCTCTAAAGAGGGAAACAAGCCCTTTAGAACTTTCCATCAATATTGGTCAAATTAATTCGAACCATTTTTTCCGTAGATCGATCTTGGTGTACCGTACCACCATTTGCCGACCGTGCGTTGAATCCATGGGATTACCCAACGATCAAGTCCCAATGCTCGACCAGAACCGTTCATTAAAGCAAAGCCAACAAAGATGAACCAGATATTGACCCAGTAGAACATACCTGATAGACAGAAGACAACGGTTAAGCCGATTGTCGCTGCGCTGGCTAACCAAGTGAACAGCCCGAAGATCAATGCTAAAGCAATACCAATTTCAACGAAGGTCATGAATTTTTGCATGAACAACGCGACATCTTTATTTGGCATCATGAATTCCATGATTTTAGCGAACCAATGAGGCATTTTTTCAAAGACCGGCATTGGATTTTCACCAAAGGCATAGCTAAAACCAAAATGAGTCGCTTGAGTTGCGGTTGATGCAACAGCGTCAGCCGCTCCGCCAGCAGCACCAGTAGCAGCAGTCGTTGCTTCAGCCGCATGTGACCCAGCTGCAGAGGCTCCCGTAGTTACTTGTTCTTGCAGCCAAGGGAAAGGGAAGACGACTTTATCTGTAAACCATGAACCGCTGCCAAACCAAGAGCTTGGGTTCAAATAGCTGCCGTCGCCGACGACTTTTTTCGATGCTTCGATCAGCCACATTGAACCGTAGAAGACGCGTAATGGCACACTCCATAGTACGTTTCCGTAACGGGAAGAATGTCCGCGCGTCACATTGCGGTCGTTCTTGATGTGGAAGAATTCATGCATCATGTACTGGAACATGTAATAGCCAGAACGAATCGTAAAGAAGTACAACAGGTTGACCAAATGTTTAACTACGATCGCTAGGAAGCCGGATAGGTGGATCTTGTCCATCAGGTTGGCAACGCCCCATTTAGAGCCGATTGAAACCATGAATCCTTGATAATTACTCTTGAACTCATGTTTTTGTGTGTTTTTAATCTTAGCAACGATATTAGCTGCTGCGGTATGACCAGTTTGTTCAGCGGCTTGAACGATCTGCGGCGTTGGTTTGCCGTCGCCGTTTTCTTCGTAATGAACCAAGTCGCCAATAATGTAGATATCTTTGTCTTCGTAACCCTTTGCTTGCATGTATTCATTTGCATACAACCGTTGACCGCGGGCAGTTTCTAAACCGAAATCAGCCGCATCTGAGGTCCCTTTGACACCAGCAGTCCAGATGAGAGTGTTGGTTGGGATTTGTGATCCATCTTTTAAGACGATATGATCCGCTGTTACTTCAGTGATTGGGGCACCTTTTTTCAGTTGAATGCCTTTTTTCATCATGAAGCGTTCTGCTTTTTCCGCATCTTTGCGATCAAGCATGTTCAAGATAGTAGGAAGGGCTTCCACGACCATCAAAGTAAATTCTTCGGGACGTAGTTTGTGTTCTTTAGCAAGAACATTTTTCCATTCCATCAATTCACCGATCATTTCGATCCCAGTAAACCCTGAACCGCAGACCACAAAGGTCAGCATTACACGACGAGTAGCTTCATCTGGTTCAAGTGCGGCTTTTGCGACGGTGTCCTCGATATGTTTTCTAATCTTGATCGCATCTTCCATCGACCATAGAGTAAAGCCGTGCTCTTTGACACCTGGCGTTCCGAAATCATTTGGTTCACCACCCATACCGATGATCAACTGATCAAATGGGTACTTGCCTAGTTTTGTTTTGACGATTTTTTTCTCTTTATCGATGCCGATAACCGTATCCGTGACTAGTGAAACATTTTTTTGACGAGCAAATAAACGCTGTAAATCATATTGAACCGCATCTGGTTCAACCCGTCCGCCTGCTACTTCGTGTAATTCGGTCATCATTGTATGGTAAGAATGACGATCAATCAACGTGATTTCTACGTCATCTTTTTTTAACTTTTTGGCCATGAACTTCGTTGCTGAAACTCCGGCATACCCTGCACCCACAACAACAATTTTCTGTTTTGCCATTGATAATCCGCTCCTTCTAAATGATAATGACTGCACAATAGTAATGAATTGATAATGACTGAACAATCGAATACATTATACATATACTTTATTTCTTTGTCTATGATAATTACAATCAGCTAATAAATTAGCTAAAATAATAATTTAATTAAAAAACGTAGGTTATATATGGAAAACGATGTACAAATACCAATTAGTGGTTTAGAATGATTCTTGTTTAAGGAATCACAAAAAATAATAAAAGGTGGAGTTTATTCATGAAAATGAAGAAAATAGTATCAGGATTCGCAGTGTTAGCGTTCTCAACAGTAGCGTTAGCAGCTTGTGGCGGAAACAATGATAAGGATACAGCAGCAAGCTCTTCAACAAGCTCTTCTGAAGCAGCTAAACCAGCAGAAAAAGAAGCTGGCGGTGATCTGAAAGATGGCACATATAAACTTGAAGAAAAGAATTACGAAAATGGGTATCGTGTTGTTTTCGATATGACAGTAAAAGACGGAAAAATCACGAAATCAAATTATGACTATTTAAATGAAGACGGCAAATCTAAACAAGAAGATGCCGACTACGAAAAGAGCATGAAAGAAAAAACAAAAACTGGTCCTAAAGAATACATTCCAGCATTGAACAAATCTTTAGAACAAACACAAAATCCAGATGCCGTTGAAGTAGTAACAGGTGCTACACATTCTAGTGAAAACTTCAAAAACTACTCTCAACAATTGGTTCAAGCAGCTCAAGCTGGTGATACGAAAACAATTGAAATCGACAATGGCGCTGACTTGAAAGACGGTACTTACAAGTTAGAAGAAAAGAACTACTCAAATGGTTACCGTACAGTCTTCAGCATAACTGTCGCTGGCGGAAAAATAACAGAATCTAACTTTGATATGGTAGACAAAGATGGCAAATCTAAAAAAGATGACGCCGATTACGAAAAGAACATGAAAGCGAAAAGCGGTGTTGGGCCAAAAGAATACATTGAACAATTAAACAAAGGTTTAGTTGAAAAAGGTGCTCCTGCAGACGTTGAAGTGGTAACAGGTGCGACTCACTCTTCACACGCTTTCCAAACATACGCTGCTCAATTAGTGAACGCTGCTCAAAAAGGCAATACAACAGCGATCCAAGTAGACAACATTGTAACTAAAAAATAATCCCTGAATCTTGAGGGAACTTTTCAAGGGTTTGTGACAGATCAGTCGCAAACCCTTTTTCCTTTTTCATTCCTGAACTAACTGCGATCGATATAATGGAACTATGAAAAGTTTCCCAAAATGCTTTGAAAATAAGCGCAAAAACGCTATTATAAGGTGATAAAATTTTGAATAGATAAAGGATGTTTGAAGTGAAGAAAAGAACACTAATCGTGGCTTTAGGTTTATTTTTGGTCCTGCTGACTGCTTGTGGCAGTAATAAGCCAAAGATAAATGAAAAGCCCTATGAAGATAAGCAATTTTTGATGGGTACATATGTCCAGATGCGTATTTACGATGATGGCAAAAAAGCTGCGCTGAAGCCAGCCTTCAAGCGGGTAAAAGAGTTAGCTGATAAGATTACTGTTAACGAAGAAGGATCAGAAATCGATGCAGTTAATAAAGAGGCTGGCGTAAAGCCAGTCAAAGTGACCGACGATATGTACTATTTATTGAAGGAAGCCTACAAATACAGTCAGGAATCCAAAGGTGGTTTCGATATGGCGATTGGCCCGATCACGTCGTTGTGGCGAATCGGATTCCCTGATGCCCGTAAGCCGGAGCAAAGTGAAATTGACCAGGCTTTGAAGTTAGTGAACTATCATGATGTTGAGTTTAACGATACAGATAAGACAGTGTACCTAAAAGAAAAAGGGATGAAGCTGGACTTGGGTGCAATCGCCAAAGGCTACATCACCGATGAAGTTGTAAAGGTTCTGAAGGAAAATGACGTAACGACAGCGATCATCGACCTTGGCGGAAATGTCTACGTCATGGGGCACAGTCCTCGCGGAAATCAAAAAGAGGACTGGACTGTCGGAATTCAAGACCCTAATCAAGCGCGCAACGTTGTCTTGGGAAGTGTTCCCGAAAGTAATATGTCGCTGGTAACCTCAGGAATCTATGAACGTTACTTAGAAGCCGATGGAAAAACCTATCATCATTTGTTTAATCCAAAAACAGGTTATCCTTTTGATAATGACATCGCTGGTGTAACGGTCGTATCGAAGAAATCGATTGATGGCGATGGATTGTCGACTGCAGTCTTTTCAATGGGAGTCAAAGAGGGCATGAAATACGTTGACGGCTTGAAGGATACGGAAGCGATCTTTGTAACACGGGATGATAAAGTCTATGTCACTTCTGGTTTGAAGGATGTTTTTGAGTTAAATAAAGAAGCTGGCTACAAGATGGGCAACGATAAGGATTTGAAATAAATGACAAGAGAAAGTTTTTTTGACTTAGTTGAAATCCGTACGAAGTTAGCGAGTTTGTTCCCCTTTTTGATTGCTGTATTGTTTACCAATACGTATTTTCATTCCTTTCATTGGGGCAAGACACTCTTTTTCTTCTTTGGCATGCTTGCCTTTGATATGGCAACGACTGCGATTAATAATTATATGGATTTCCGTAAGGCTCATTCGGAAGAGTATAAGTACCAAGAAAACGTGATAGGTAAAGAGCAACTGTCTGAACGTACCGTGGTGATGATCATTTTTGGTTTGATCGGTTTTGCGGCGGTCGTGGGAATCACTTTAGCGATCCAAACAGGCTGGCTGTTGTTGGTGATGGGCTGTGCCTGCTGTTTTATTGGTGTTTTCTACACATTTGGTCCGATTCCATTATCCCGTATGCCATTAGGCGAAGTGTTTAGTGGAGTGACGATGGGGCTAGGGATTTTTGCTATCACAATCTATCTGAACACCTATGATAAGAAGCTCTTTTTTATGGAGTTAGACTTGAAGCATTTTGCAATCACAGGCAGCACCACAGCTGCACTAGCTATGGTATGGGCGTCACTACCGTTAATAGCGACGATCGCCAATATTATGCTGGCCAATAATCTTTCTGATTTAGAGCAGGATATTGAAAATCATCGCTACACATTGCCGTTTTATTTAGGCAAAAAGAACGCGGTAATTCTGTTCAATATCTTAATGTACAGCTCTTATGGGGCAATCATGATCGGATTGATTGCCGGGATTTATCAATGGCCGATCCTATTGACATTCTTGAGCTTAATAAAAGTCTATCCGCAAACCAAAGCTTTCACCAAAGAACAAATCAAAAGCAAGACCTTTGCGATGTCGATCAAAAATCTAGTTGCCTTCAACAGCAGCTATGCACTCGGGCTTTTGATCACATTGCTTTGGCAGTATATTCGATAGCGCAGATAGGATTACCGCCATGTATTTGAATATATGGCGGTAATCAATCTGTAAACAAACAGCATAAAACGATGAACTAGGGGTTACTATGGACAATACAAAGAGACTAAAAGCGACGCAGAATAAAATGACCAAAGAGCATTTCTATGAGCTTGTGCAAATTCGAACAAAATTTGCGGGGATCTTTCCTTTTGTGATCGCCGTTTTGTTTACCAATACGTACTTTCACGCATTCCATCCAGGCAAGACGCTCTTTTTCTTTTTCGGGATGTTTTCCTTCGATTTAGCGATCACTGCAATCAATAATTATATGGATTTTAAGAAAGCTCATTCTGAAAAATATAAATATGAAGAGAATTTGATTGGGCGAGAAAACCTATCAGAAAAACAAATTCAACGATTGATTGTCGGATTAGTAAGCTTTGCGGCGATTGTTGGATTGATTTTAGTGGTACTGACCGGGTGGATGTTGCTGCCGATGGGAGCAGCCTGCTTTTTTGTTGGAGTGTTTTATACGTACGGACCGATTCCACTTTCTAGGATGCCTTTAGGAGAAATCTTTAGCGGAGTGACAGAGGGGCTGGGTATTTTCGCCATCACAATTTATTTAAACACCTATGATCAACGGCTTTTTTATATGGAACTAGGTTTTGATCACTTTGCTATTACAGGAAATACGATGGCTGTGTTAGCAGTGATCTGGGCAGCACTGCCCTTGATGCTGACAATCGCAAATATCATGTTAGCGAATAATATTAGCGATTTGGAGCAGGATGTGGAAAATCATCGTTATACATTGCCTTTTTATATTGGACGCGAGTGGAGTATTAGGTTATTTAATGGATTGATGTACAGCTGCTATGGAGTGATTCTCATTGGATTGTTAGCGGGTATTTATCAATGGCCGATTCTGCTGGTCTTTATTAGTCTTATTAAGGTTGTTCCACAAACGAAGACGTTTACTAAAGAGCAGATCAAACATAAAACATTCCCGATGGCGGTTGAAAATTTGATTGTCTTTAACAGTTGTTATGCGGTGGGGCTTTTAGTTACGATGCTTTTACAATTTATATAGATAGAAAACCCGGTGATCCGAAATCACCGGGTTCTTTTAGCTTAATTGAATAAGGAAAACGATCAGGCTGATCAAACCAAGGGACGTAACGATCGAAAAAAGAAGTTTGTCACGTTTGGTGGCAAAAATTGGCCGATGGTAGGTGTGGCTGTTCCACAACCAAAAAACAAAGCCCAGCGCATAGATTCCAATGCAGTAAAGCAGATTCAGAGCCCCTGATGAATACAGCATGTAAATCCCATAAAGAATTCCACCGAAGGCTAAAAACTGTTGTCCTTTGTGATTTTTCCCTTTGGCGACCTGCCACAGGAAAGCGGCAGATAGAACGTAGGGGACAAGGACCATCGTTGTTGCCGTATCAGTGACCGCTTGGAAGGCATCCATCGCCCAACGAGAAATCAAGAAAACAATCTGCATGATGACTCCATTCAAGACAAGGGCGTTCACCGGTGCATTTTGTTTATTGGCTTTTCCTAAGAATGCTGGGAACATTTTGTCTTGTGCCGCATCAAAGGAGATTTCAGCAGCGAGAATCGTCCAAGAAATCCATGCGCCTAAAACGGAAATGATTACGCCAATATCTATCATACTTGCCGCCCACGCACCGGAAGAAGCACGAAGGACACCGCTTAAAGAGGGACTAGGTAAGTTGGCAAGCTGATCCTGTGGCAGCGATCCGAAGCTAAGCATTACGATCAGAACATAGATCGCCAGTGTGGTCGCGTAACCGATCAATGTTGCTCGCCCAACATCACGAGCACGTTTTGCCCGTCCTGATAAGACAACTGCGCCTTCGATCCCAACGAAAACCCACATCGTTTGCAGCATGGCATGACGGATCTGTGTTGGAACAGAGCCTAACTGCTTCCCATTCAGCATCATATTTTTGGCGAAGACATCTAATGAAAAGGTGTGGTATTTAAAGTGAATGAATAAAAGAAAAATTGCCATTAAGATTGGAATAACCTTCGCGCTGGTGGCGATTGTATTTAAAATACTGGCTGTTCGAATCCCGCGAGCAACTAAGAAAATGACACCCCAGATCATGAAGGTTCCTAAAAATAAACCGATTTGACCACCGGATCCTCCGATAGATGGGACAAACTTGCTCAACGCATCCAAGAATAAAATGACAAAAGAGACATTTCCAATAATATTGCTTAGCCAATAGCCCCAAGCGGAGTTGAAGCCGACATAATCCCCAAAGCCATCCTTCGCATAATAATAAATGCCGCCGATGACCTCAGGCTCTTCCTTTGAAAGAGTTTGAAAAACCTTCGCGATAAAGAAGATGCCGACGCCGGTGATCAACCATGCAAGCAAAGATGCGACCACACCAGCCGATTGTGAGATACTGCTAGGTAAATTGAAGACGCCACCGCCCAGCATCGAGCCGATCACGATCATACTTAAACCTAATAAGCTCATCTCTTTCGTATGATTATCAGGTATTTGATTCTGTTCCATAACTATTCATATCCTCCTAAGAAACACTCTTTCTATATAAGCATACTTAACAAAAAATAACCATAAGGAGGTGGTGAAACTACTCGGATTAAGCTTAGAGAATTGCCATATTATTTTCATGGAATTCAAAAAATAGCTTTTACTTAGTGTCGTTTCTGGCTTTTTGCACAAAATTATGGCTAGAACGGTGAGGGATGAAAGTATGATTATTTCCTTAAAGTGTTATTTTGATTGACTTTGGTTTAACGGTTGCATTTAGTCAATTAGCAGATTATCAATTAAAAATATGGGTGAATCATTTTCTGAAAGGGTGTTTTTTTATTTGGCATAGTGATAAAATTGAAAAAAGCAAGGAGGTCAAAGATGATTGAGATTCGAGTAGCAACCCCTGCAGATGCAATGGCATTAGCAGCAATCTATAAACCTTACGTAGAGGAAACGACGGTCACGTTTGATTATGATGTACCCAGTGCAGCAGATTTTGTCCGGCGAATAGAAGAAATATTGCAGACTTATCCCTATTATGTGGCTGAAGAAAACGGTGTGATCTTAGGATATGCTTACGCCCATGCTTATAAAGAACGGGCAGCCTATGATTGGGCAGTCGAAGTCAGTGTCTATGTTGATCGTGAGAAACGTGGAAACGGAGCGGGGAAACGTTTATATCAAGCATTGGAAGAAACACTGGTCAAACAAAACGTCGCCATTCTAACCGCATGTATTACAGGTGGAAATCAAGGCAGCATCGATTTCCATGAAAGGCTTGGCTATCAAGAAGTTGCTAAATTTCCGAAAATCGGCTGTAAATTCGACCAATGGCTGGATGTCATCTGGCTGCAAAAATTTTTAACAGAGGTAGAGGGGAAGAGACCGCCATTTATCCCTTTTTCTAGTCTATGAAGATAGCAAGACGATTCAGCCTCGAAAAAATTACAAAAGCAAATGTGTTAACTGCTCTTTTTCTCCTTATAATCCTCTTTCGACTGTTGATTGCAGTGAAAATGCCCATCAGAATATCGATGCAGGCAGGCTATGATGACGCGCTTTCTATTAATCAGGCGTTACATATTTTAGATGGAAAGTGGCTTGGGGGATATAACGCGGGAGTTCTGACGAAGGGGCTATCTTTTACTTTCTTTTTACTTGTGAACCATTTTTCAAAATTATCCTATCCATTATTTTTATGCCTATTTAATATCGGAGCGGCTTTTACGATCATTAAGGCTTTGGCTCCTTTAATCAAGAATAAAAAGTTGAGTGCGGCGGGGTTTTTAGTTTTGGCGGGGATCCTTGGTCTTTATTTAAGAAGAAAAGCTTCCTTTAGAAAACGACTGCCATGGTCGATTTTGCTGATGATCGTTTTTCCCTTCTTTTGGTTTTTGCGGGAAGATTCGATCTGGTTGATGCCGCTTTTCATAGTAGCAACTCTATTTACATTTTACGGAATAATTGTGGAGAATGAGCAATTAGGACCAAACTTGAAAGAAGGCGCTTGGCGTTTTTGGAGTCTGCTCAAAACCATGAACAGAAAAAAATTGATTGCCAATACATTATTGCTAGTGGCACCACTGCTCGTGACTTTTGGCGAAGCATTCCTGATCGCTAAAACGAATCATGAGCATTACGGCATCTTCACGACAAATGATCGAACCAAAACCTCATTTGCTAAGTTGACGGAAAATCTGATCCAAATCGATAATAGTGAGTATGATTCTAAAGCGGTCGCAGAAAACAACGGTATTTGGGTCTCCAAAAAGACCTTTGCCAAAGCGCAAAAAGTTTCGCCAACGTTGAGAAAATATCGTGATGGAATTGATTGGATTTACAATGAATCAATCTGGCCGAATGCGTGGAAAATCAAAAAAGGTGAGATGGCCGGTGATATGTTCGTTTGGGGAATTAGAGAGATGTTCCAACGGGAAGGTTTGTACACAGACGGTGAAGAAAACGAAAAAATCTTTAAAAAGATCAATGCAGAACTGGAAAAGGGCTTTAAATCAGGTCAACTGAAAAGGAAAAAGATGCTCTTTATCTCGAAGCAAAGCAATGGAAAAAAATTCAAAGATCTAGGCAAGGTGTTTAACTATCTAGGTGCCGGCATGTTGGAAACAACCATGTACAAAAGCTATGAGACCAAATATGACAGCTCATACTTTATGGAGGATCAGCCAGCGAAAGATATTCTGGATTTATTGAATATCAAATCAGTTGCGACAGAAGGTAAGAGCGGGAAGACAGAGGCCAAGCGAACGAAGCCGATAACGTGGATATTCAACAGTCTGATTTGGCTGTACCGAATTGTTTCACCCATTCTATTGCTGTTTAGTTTCGCAGCCATCGTGTTGTTTACGACTGCCTTCTTCAAGAAGAAAAAGCGGCGAGCAGCGTTAGTGGATTATATGCTGATCTTTCTAGGCTTATTATTGACTTATTTTCTTTATCTTTTTGGGGTCTCTTAGTTTGCGACATGGGCACCGAAGGGCAAAGAAATATTCATGTCCTTTTACACCGGAGCAGGCGTCCCTTTGATTCAAGTCGTTGAAATATTGGGATTGGCACTAATTGTCAGAAACGCAAAAGGAGAATTATTCGAAACAAAAATCGGGCATAATTAAATTCCGCTAATCATATTCTAATGAAATTCATTAAGAATTGTTACGTGCCTATACCAATGGTTTGCTATCCTTGCATTGTAAAAACAAGGAGGGCCCTAATAGCGCAATGAAACGAGAGAAGAACGCTTCGAAAAACGGAGTAAAAACCACCGACTTTCTACTAGAAATGTTGGCGTTGTTCATTCTGATTTCCTTAACTATTTATGCCATTAGATCTGGGAAGATTTTTTAAAAAGGATATTTCGGCAGATATCTTAACAATGAAAAAAAGACATTTTGAACGTCCGTTTCTGGTCGTTCAAAATGTCTTTTTTACTTGCCGGTCAATTTTTCTAGTTCCTTCATTTTCTGAATAACCAGCTCTGGTGTAATGGTTTCCTTCATTAAATGGATCATCTCGCCGGGAGTGCAGGTGCGTTCGGCGACAGCTTGATAGTCTTCTTCTGTCAAATGCATGTTCATAGCAGCTAAGCTTGTCGGCAAATTCAATTGATGGTAAAAAGGCAATAGTGTTTCGATCTCAGCTAGGTTATTTTCGATCATTAATTGAACTAAAATACCATATGCGACCTTATTGCCGTGAAGCTGCTGATGGCTGTCTGGTAAAACGGTCATGGCATCATGGATCGAATGGGCACCAGCGGTTCGTCCGTATTCATCACCAAAACCACCGACCATGCCGGCTAATAAAATATTCGCCTCAACTACATCAATGAAGGCCTGATTCATTGCCTTCTGATCCATCGCTTCCAAGGCCTCAGTACTCATCTCTAAAAGAATCTCGCGACACTTTTGCGCTGCGAACTCAGCGACTTGGACTTCAACTGGTTTGACCGTCAATTGCGAAATGATTGCACGAGATTCATACCATTTCGCTAAGGTATCACCGATACCAGCAATCATCAATTCTCGTGGAGAGTGCAGGATGATTTCTGGATCAATCAATACCAGATCGCTGGCTTTAGGGAAAATGTCATAACGCAGCATCACGCCCTCTTCGTTATAGACCACACTCAAAGGTGTGTAAGCGGCACAAGTTGCAGCCAGTGTCGGCAAGATAATGATCGGTAAAGCCGTCTTGTAAGCAACAAATTTCCCTAAGTCCGCAACTTTTCCACCGCCGACTGCGATGATTCCGTCAAATTTTTCTTTTTTGCATAAAGACGCAAAATCTTCGGCAGCTGAATCGGTACATTGTCCGCCGTAATAATGAAAGGCTTTTGTTATTGATAACTCCGGGAAATAATCTTTCACAGCCTCCCAAGATTTTTTACCATGAAGAATCAGAACCTTCTTCAGGTTTCTTCTATTAAGATGAGATTCTAGGGAATTCCAAGCATTTTCTTTCAGTTCGTATTCTTGCGGTGCACCACGCACGATCAATTGTTTTGTCATTAGAAAACTTCTTCCATCATTTTTTTAGATTAATCTTTTTTTATTATAATAGTTATGGTAGTATGAGGGCAAGTTATTTTTGAATATTTATTCCTAAATTATTCATATACTTATATTATTATTCAAAAGGAGCGGGATGGATGAAAAAGAAAATTGGAGCATTGCTGACAGTGCTGCTGATGTTGCTGAACGTTTTACCGGCAAAAGCACAGGGAGCAGAGAAGGATGAGATTTACGAACGGATTCAACAAAGCGGAGAATTAGTTGTCGGCTTATCGGCGGACTATGCACCTTATGAATTTCACGCGGATGTGGACGGAAAAGACAAGATTGTCGGTTTTGATGTCTCAATCGCAGAAAAGATCGCGAAGGATATGGGCGTCAAGCTAAAAATCGAGGAGCTGGGCTTTGATGCGTTGCTTGGAGCTTTGAAAACCGGCAAGATCGACTTAGTTATTTCCGGTATGTCGATCACGGAGGAACGGTTAAAAGAAGTTGATTTCTCTGATCCGTATTTTGTCGTGCAGCAGAAAGTCTTGGTTCGCAAAGACGATAAGAATAAATTTAAGACGACGCAAGATTTTAAAGGCTTAGCCGTCGGCGCACAAAAGCAAACAACCCAAGAAGATTTGGTCAAAAATGAAATGACCGGTGCGGAGCCGACTTCACTGCAAAAGGTTCCCGATTTGATCAACAATCTATTGAACAAAAAGATCGAGGCAGTTGTGCTGGAGCAGCCAGTAGCCGAAGCGTATGTGCAGCAAAGTGACAATGTAGCCTTGGCACCAGTAAAATTCGAACAGGGTGAAAAGGTCACAGCTATCGCGATGTCGAAAAATACACCCGATTTGAAGAAACATGTGAATGCATCAATCAAAACAATCAACGATAAAGATTTACTGAAGGGGTATCAAAAGGATGCCAATGATTTGATGTTCCAGGATGAGCAATCCTTCCTGCAAAAATACGGCCCGTATTACTTAAACGGTGCGAAATATACGATTCTATTAGCCTTTGTTGGTGTGCTCTTCGGCTTGATTTTCGGTAGTCTATTGGCTTTAATGAAGCTAAGCAAAAGCAAGCTCTTAAAAGCTCTCGCAGTCATTTATATTGAGTATGTTCGCGGCACACCGCTATTGGTTCAAATATTCATTGTTTATTTTGGTACAGGTGTTTTAGGCTTAGACTTATCGAAACTACTAGCCGGCTGTATTGCTGTTTCACTGAATAGTGCGGCTTATGTGGCAGAGATCGTCCGGGCGGGGATCAATGCTGTCAATAAAGGTCAGATGGAAGCAGCCCGTTCGTTAGGTATGAACCAAAAAGAAGCGATGCAATATATTGTCTTTCCACAGGCCATCAAGAATATTTTGCCGGCACTGGGGAATGAGTTTGTGACAATCATCAAGGAATCCTCTGTTGTTTCGGTTATCGGAGTATCGGAATTGATTTTCCAAACAGGCGTTGTGCAAGGAGCCAGCTTCAAGCCCTTCTTGCCATATGTGCTGGTCTCACTGATTTATTTTGTGTTGACCTTTAGTATTTCCCGTCTATTAGGTGTCGTTGAAAGGAGAATGGGTCTGAATGATTAATGTAAAACAGCTGTCAAAAAGTTTTGGCGATAATGAGGTCTTAAAATCGATTGATCTAACGGTAAAAGAAGGAGAAGTAGTGGTAATCATTGGTCCTTCAGGTAGTGGGAAAAGTACGATTCTTCGTTGTTTGAATCTGTTGGAGGAACCGACCTCCGGAGAGATCTTCTTCGAGGGGCAAAATATTACTGCTCCCGACAGCAATATTGACAAGATTCGTCAGAAGATGGGCATGGTATTCCAAAGCTTTAATCTGTTTCCCCATATGAGTGTAGTAGACAATTTGACCATTACACCCGTAAAAATCAAAAAAGAAGATCCAGCAAAGGCGAAGGAACAAGCGCTGGCTTTGTTAGATCAAGTGGGCTTAAAAGAAAAAGCGGACAGCTATCCAGCTAGTCTGTCTGGTGGCCAACAGCAGCGGGTAGCGATCGCCCGGGCGTTAGCGATGAATCCTGATGTAATGCTCTTTGATGAACCAACATCGGCACTTGATCCGGAAATGGTCGGTGAAGTATTGGCAGTTATGCAAGATTTAGCCAAAAAGGGTATGACGATGGTCGTTGTGACTCATGAGATGGGCTTTGCCAAAGAAGTGGCGGACCGCGTGATCTTCATGGCGGACGGCATCATTCAAGAAGAGGGAACACCCGAGGAAATCTTTGAGCATCCGCAAAACAGCCGGACACAAGATTTCTTGAATAAAGTATTGTAAGTAGAGGCGGAGGAATCAGGATGGATAAAAAGAAAATCGCGCGACGCTTCCAGCAGCCGGCAGAAAATTTGTTGATGAAGATCGCTGTTTTAGCAAAGGAAAAAGAAGACATAATTGACTTGTCGATTGGTGATCCCGATTTGATTACCAATCCGGCAATTATTGAGGCGGCTTATGCCGATGTGAAAATGGGTGCGACGAACTATACGGCACCGGATGGCAGTAAAGAATTTTTAACAACTGTCGTTGATTTTTATCAAAAGAAATATGGATTGAGTTTTCAAACCAATCAAGTTCGTGCCACAGTTGGGGCATTGCATGGAATGTATTTAGTGATGCAGGTATTGCTTGATCCCGGTGATGAAGTGATCATCCATGAACCCTATTTTTCACCCTATCGTGAGCAAGTCGTTTTATCTGGCGGGACACCGATTTTTGTGCCGACCTATGAGGAAAATGACTTTCAGCTAGCTGTAGAGGATTTAAAAGGCGCGATTACCGATCGCACCAAAGCGATCATCATCAATTCACCGAACAATCCGACGGGAGCGGTATTCTCTGAGGAGACTTTGAAGCAGATCGCCGAAGTTGCTGTCGAACATGAGCTATTCATTATTTCTGATGAAATTTACGAAGACTTTGCCTTTAAAGAAAAATTTGTGCCAATGGCTAGTCTTGCTCCTGAAAATACTATCACCATCAGTGGGGTGTCGAAGGGCTTTGCGATGACTGGATGGCGCTTAGGCTACATGATTGCGCCGGACTATATCAATCAAATCGCGGGTATGATCAACGAAAGTATTACGTATTCAGCACCAACCGCTTCACAACGCGGCGCTATTTATGCTTTGAAGCACTATGAAGAGCTGGTGCCGCCCACTGTTGAGGTATTCAAGGAGCGTTTAGCTTATATTGAAAAAAGAGTTGCTGAAATTCCTTATTTATCCTTGCGTCCAGTTGCCGGCAGCATGTATGCTTTTATTAATATCAGTAAAAGCGGACTAGATTCGGTGACGTTCGTGGAAAAAGTATTGGAACAAAGCGGTGTGCTGTTCGTTCCTGGAAAAGCCTTTGGGGCAACAGTCGGAGATGATTATATTCGATTGGCTGCGACACAGCCGTTGGAAGTTTTGTCCGAGGCCTTTGACAGGTTGGAGAAATTAAGCTTTTAGCTCGCAAAAGCGGGCAGGTTCTAAGAGGTATTCCTTTACTGATCACACTATAGTAGAGACAGGAGGAAAATGGATGGAATGGTTAGATCATTTCAATAGTAGTATTGCTTATGTGGAGGAGAATTTAGCGGGTGCGATCGACTTAGATAAGGCGGCGCAATTAGCCCACTGCTCTAGTTATCATTATCAGCGGATGTTTTCCTATATTGCGAATGTAACCTTAGGAGAATATATTCGCCGTCGGAGGATGAGTCTGGCAGGGGTTGATCTTCAGCGGGGCGATAAAGTCATCGACGTCGCTGCGAAATATGGCTACGATTCTCCAACTTCTTTTAATCGGGTATTCAAAAGTGTTCATGGAATTACGCCGAAAGAAGCCAAGCAGGCTGGAGCAAAATTGACTAGCTATCCAATGTTGACCTTCAAATTGACCGTAAAGGGTGTGCAAGCAATGGAATATCAGTTAATCGACAAAGAAGCATTTTATGTGACCGGCCTCAGCTTGAAGCTAGAGCAAGATATGGAAGTCGCGCAAACACGAATTCCGCAATTTTGGAATGAAGTGAGCACCAGCGGGGAGCTGCAAAAGCTCATTCCCATGATGGATCCGAACAATCCGGGAGTCATGGGTGTCAGCATGATGACCTCGGAGGCTCAAGACAACTGGGAGTATGTGATTGGTGTTGTCAGCGATGAAACGGCAGAAGGCTTCGTCCATTATAAAATACCCGCTGCTAAATGGGCAGTTTTCTCAGGATCAGGTCCGATGCCTGGGGCAATTCAGGAACTACAGCAGCAGGTCTTCACCGAGTGGCTGCCAACGTCCGGCTTTGAATATGCAGAGCTGTCAGATATTGAATTGTATTTGGACGCGAACCCAAAAAATGCGCAATTTCAAGTGTGGCTGCCGGTTCGACCAAAATAAAAATGAGTAAGAGGCTGTGACTGATTGGAGTCGCAGCCTCTTACTTGTTATAATCAGGCCGAGGAGGTACGACATGGATAAAATTATTGCAGAAATCGAGGCATATGAGCCATTTACCGATCAAGAAGCAGCAGATAAAAAGCTGTTCTTAGAAACATTGCAGTTTCAAGAAAACTTGCTGACACGTGAAAATCCTGATTACCATTTTTCGTCATCAGCCTGGGTGGTCAATCCGACCTATGACAAGGTGCTGATGGTCTATCATAATATTTATCAGTCTTATTCATGGACCGGCGGACATGCGGATGGCTGTGCCGATCTTTTACAGGTCGCCCAAAAGGAGCTGGAAGAAGAAACCGGGATCAAAGATTATCGGCTGATTCACGAAGGCTTGTTTGCCTTTGATATTTTACCGGTTTACGCTCATTATAAAAAAGGAAAATTCATCAAAGATCATTACCATATTAATACGACCTATTTATTTATGGCACCGGAGGATCAGTCGTTAGAGATCAACGAAGAAGAAAACAGCGATGTGAAGTGGATTGATGTTGCGGAGATCGATACGGTAGTCACTGAAGAAGAGATGAAGGTCTACTATCACAAGATGATCGAAAAGGCATTATTGCTTAAAAAGTAAATAGGATTAGTTTCTCATGATAGTTTGCATTATAATATTCCTAAATGGAATAGAGGTGAGCAGATGGATCAGCAGAAATTGCAGCTTTTTTTAGATTTGACCGAGACCTTGAATTATACCGAAACGGCAGAACTTAACTTTATGACCCAAGGAAATGTCTCGAAAAAAATCAATGCCTTGGAAAGAGAACTGAATGTTCAATTGTTTGACCGCAGCAATCGTCGGATTCAATTGACGGAAGAGGGAAAGCTGCTGCTACCGGATATACGAAGAATTGTTAGCGATTATCAGGCTTTAGCGGATACGTTGAAGGAGTATCAAGAGAAAAAGGAACGGGTTTTAACGGTTCATACGATTCCGACGATGCCGAATTATCGGGGTTTTGATCTCTTAACCGCCTTTTTGAAACAGCACCCGGAGATCCACTTGAATTTGAAGGAATCGGAGGCGACGGCGTTAGGTGATTTTGCGATTGAGAAAAACAGCATTTATTTTTCACGTTCTCTTAGTGAGCAACAGGGAAAAAATAGTGTCACGACCGAAACGGATCGTTTTGTCGCGGTCTTGCCCAGGAGTCATCCGTTAGCTCAGAATAAATCAATCTCGCTAAATGACTTAGCGGCGGAGAAATTTTTGATCTTAGGTCATAGAGAAAATCCATATTATGCAGTAGAAGAGCTTTGTCGTGAAGCAGGTTTTGAACCGAAGATTACCTATCAGGGAACACGAATCGATCTGATTTTGCGGATGATCGAAGAAGGCTTGGGTATCTCATTGATCATGGAAAAATCATTGGGAAATTCGTTATCGGAGCAGCTGATTACCTGTGAAATCGAGCCAACGAAGGAAAGTTTTTTGAATTTTTATTTATCTGAAAGAGCCGATGCGCCAGCGCCAAAAGAGTTCTTTAAGTTTCTAAAGTCGAATCATTCCAATGTGGAATAGAAAAACGTGGAAGCTGAATTGTATTGAGTTGTTGATGAGCCTAAACTTAGCTTATCGAAAGAACAATACAAGGAGGCTTTTTTTATGTCTACACCTTATGATTTACGAAAAGTTTTAGCTGAGTTGAAAGAAATGTCGGGAGAATATCATGAAACCAATGTTGAGGTTGATCCGCATGCGGAGCTTTCCGGCGTTTATCGTTACATCGGAGCGGGAGGTACGGTTAAACGTCCAACGCAGGAAGGTCCTGCAATGATGTTCAATAATGTCAAAGGCTTTCCTGATACACGTGTGTTAACTGGGATCATCGCCAGCCGCAATCGGGTAGGGAAGATTTTGCATCATGATCCAAAGTATTTAGGTCGTTTGTTGAAGGATTCGGTTCAAAATCCAGTGAAGCCGGTCAAAGTTACAAAGGCAGAAGCGCCTGCTCAAGAAGTGATCCATTTAGCAACGGATGAAGGCTTTGATATTCGCAAAATCTTGGCTGCGCCAACCAATACCGAATACGATGCTGGCCCTTACATCACAATGGGCGTGGTCTTTGGTTCTGATCCAGAAAAAATGATGAGTGACGTGACGATTCACCGGATGGTTTTAGAGGATGCGGATACGATTGGGATGTATATTATGCCAGGAGGGCGTCATATCGGACACTTCCAGAAGCAATATGAAGCGCTGAATAAGCCAATGCCGATCACGATCAATATCGGTTTGGACCCAGCAATTTCCATTGGCACAACCTTTGAGCCGCCAACCACACCGCTTGGCTATAACGAGTTGTGGATCGCCGGTGCGTTACGGCAGGAACCAGTTCAACTAGTTGACGGTGTCGCAGTGGACGAAGTTGGGATCGCTCGTTCTGAGTTTATTATCGAAGCAGAAATTTTGCCTCATGGAACGATGCAAGAAGATATCAACACTAATACAGGTAAAGCAATGCCGGAATTTCCTGGCTATAATGGCGATGCCAACCCAGCAGTGAATGTGGTAAAGGTCAAAGCAATTACGCATCGGAAAGATCGTCCGATCATGCAAACGACGATTGGTCCATCTGAGGAGCATGTCTCAATGGCCGGGATTCCAACTGAAGCCAGTATTTTGGATTTGGTGGACAAAGCGATTCCCGGAAAAGTGACGAATGTCTACAATCCACCTGCTGGCGGCGGTAAGCTGATGTCGATTCTGCAAATTCACAAAGAAACGGAAGCGGATGAAGGAATCCAACGCCAAGCAGCGATTTTAGCGTTATCCGCTTTTAAAGAATTAAAAACCGTCATCTTAGTTGACGATGATGTCGACATTTTTGATATGAATGATGTGATGTGGACCTTGAATACTCGTTTCCAAGGGAATAAAGATATTATCGTGCTGCCGGGAATGCGCAATCACCCATTGGATCCCTCCGAACGACCAGAGTACGATCCATCATCGATCCGGTTCCGCGGCATGAGCAGTAAAACGATCTTGGACGGCACTGTGCCATTTGATTTGAAGGATGATTTTATTCGAGCAGAATTCAAGGAAGTGCCTGATTGGGAAAAATACTTAGAGTAGGTGAGAGAGATGAAAAAAAGAATTGTTATCGGTGTTACCGGCGCATCAGGCATTATCTACGCCATTGATTTGATCAAACGCTTGAAGGATGATCCAACGATCGAGACACATGGGATCATCAGTGATTGGGCGAAACAGAATTTGAAGCTGGAGTCAGATGTGAGCTTGAAAGAGTTGGAAGACATGTTGGATTATCATTATAGTAATCGCGATCTAGGTGCGGCGATTGCCAGCGGGTCTTTTCTGACAGACGGAATGGTGATTGTACCAGCTAGTATGAAAACTATCGCAGGAATTTCGATGGGCTTCGGCGATAATTTAATCTCGCGAGCTGCAGATGTAACGCTAAAGGAACAAAGGAAATTGATTTTAGTGCCGCGGGAAACCCCATTGAATGCGATCCATTTAGAAAATCTAACGAAATTGGCACGACTTGGCGTGCAGATCATCCCGCCAATTCCGGCCTTCTACAATCAGCCGAAAACGATTGACGATATTGTCGCTCATCAATCCATGAAATTGATGGATGCTCTAGGAATTGAAAACAGTGTCTCTAGGCGGTGGAAAGACAGTGAATAACCTTTTTTCTAAGGAGAAAGCCGGCTATAAAATCACTTTGAGTGCGGAATGGATTGGAAATGATCTGTTGCTGAGTCTTTATGGCGGAGATACCCCACATATCGGGACAGTCACTACTTATTCAGGTGACACGGACACTCAAGTCCAACGCTTTCCCAGTCACGATGGTCGTTTTCACAAGGATGATGTTCTAGCAAAGATATTATTAGAAAAGATTCAATCAATAATCTCGGGAAATTGTGTCATCACAGCGGGTGTGCATGTGGATCATATCTCAAAAGAACAAATCGAGGCATCCTTTTTGATGACGAAAGAACTTGCGGACGAGCTGCCTCATTGGATCAAGGAACATCCATTAGCCAAAGAACCATTATACAATTAATTTGAAGCTGCCTAGCTTTTGCTGGGCAGCTTTTTAATGTTTGAATAGTTAAAGAAAATTATTCGAGTAAATGTGACATATGTCCTAATTGGTTTTAAGTAAAAGGAATAGGATAAGGATATAGGAGGTGTTGAAAATGATGATCCTAATTCTATTGATTCTAATGATTGTCGTATTTATGGTGGTTAGAAAACAGCGAAACGTCCGAGCAGAGGCTCGCTACTGGGAACGAATCACTGAACTCGAAGCACAACGAAAAAAACAAATTTTAGCGACAGCTATTAAAATCCAACAGCGAAGTAACTGTCATTCGAACATGAATGACGATTGGAAGCAGGCTAGTTAAGGCTAACTAGTCTGTGCTCCTTCGGCTGAGCGTGCATTTAATCACTGTATATCAAGAATTTGAAAGCCATTTTTTTCAATGATAATTCATAATGTCAAAGTGCTGTTTCTTCCTGAAAAGTGATGGTGGTCTTATTCTGTTTTATTAGATTTCATTTAGCGGGTGGTTCAGGTACAATATTCTAAAATAGGGAAAAAGGATGAACAGAAGAATATGATGAAGTATGAGTTGAAGGAGTTGCCTGCTTTTTCTGTTGTTGGATTAGAACAGACATTGACGAATCAAAAAAGCCAGAATCTCGAACGTTGTCTGTCATTTTGGCCAGCTTTTAATCGCCAGCTTAAAATGAATCGACTAACTCAGCAAAAAGGAAACTGGACCAAGTTTGCCTTTATGGAGCGCCGAGCTGGTCAGCTTTATTACTATTGTGGGATTCCACGTCCTGCTTCTGTACCAGTGAATTTTCTGGTGAAAGAAATTCCTGCTGGCAGTTATTTGGTGGTTGAGCACCGAGGTAGTATGGATCGGATCTACGCTACCTACGAAGAGGTTTATCAGGAGCTACTACCTAAGCTTGATCTATCGTTAAAGCAAACGAGTTTTTTGCACTTTGAAAAATATGGGGAGAAATTTCATTGGAATCGAGAAAACTCCATCATTGAAATATGGGTACCGATAAATAGTCTA
Organism: Enterococcus sp. GPZ-007; assembly: GCF_059374735.1. Classification (NCBI taxonomy): domain Bacteria; kingdom Bacillati; phylum Bacillota; class Bacilli; order Lactobacillales; family Enterococcaceae; genus Enterococcus; species Enterococcus sp. GPZ-007. Next base: position 88,658 of record NZ_JCAFYN010000010.1, read on the forward strand.
AAGCACTCAAAATGAGTGTTTTTTCTTTTCGTTTGTTGTCTTAAGAGACCTTTTCTCGTATAGTGATTAAAAGGGTATCGTCATGTTGCTGGCAGGATTTAGTCATACGAGAGTGCCCATTGAACGATGAACACACACATTTTTTTAGCTTGAAAAATGATTACTTAAATAGTAGGAGATGAAGCGATGATTGAGTTAACAGGGGTTACGAAAGTTTATGGAGAGAAAAAGGCATTGAATAATTTAAGCTTGAAGATTAAAGAGGGCGAAATTTTCGGCTTTTTAGGCCACAACGGCGCCGGAAAATCGACGACGATCAAAAGTTTAGTAAGTATCATCGAACCAACGAGCGGGGAAATCCTCTTTGATGGCGTTAATATAAAGGCAGATCGATTGGCGATCAAGAAAAAAATCGCTTATGTACCTGATTCTCCGGATATGTTTTTGCAATTGACTGCCAATGAGTATTGGGATCTGATCTCAGCTGCCTATGATCTAAAAGGGCAGGAACATCGCCGTCAGGAACTGATCGAACTGTTTGATTTAGGCGGTCATGAAGATGAGACTTTGGAAAGCTTCTCACATGGGATGCGGCAAAAAACGATTATTATCGGCGCGTTGCTGCCTGATCCGGATATTTGGATCTTAGACGAACCGCTGCAGGGATTAGATCCTCAGGCTGCCTTTGATTTAAAGGAAATGATCAAGCGTCATGCGGAAAAGGGCAATACGGTGATTTTCTCGACGCACGTTCTGGACACTGCGCAGCAACTATGCGATGAGTTGGCAATCTTGAAAAAAGGTGAGCTGATCTATAACGGTTCTGTTGACAGTTTACTTGAAAATTATCCGAATGAATCCTTAGAAAGTGTCTATCTTAAGATGGCGGGGCGCCAAGCGGATGGTGACCTGGTTGCAGAACTTGAGGAGGGTGCCCATGAATAGCGGGATTCTCAAACGATTAATCGCAGTGAACATGCTCTACATCAATCCTTCTTATACAAATCAAATTCGAAAAAAAGGTCGGATCGGCAAACAAGTGATCCGCAGCATTATTCAGCAATACGTCATGTCGGGTGTCATTTTCCTATTGATTTACGGGGCGACTATGATCATGATCGACTTCGCGAAATTGCCCGGTTTTTTCACCTATTATATGGTATTGTTCGCTTTAATCGGCTTTTCTCAGTCGCTATCCGCGATTTTCAATGTCTTTTTCGAGAGTAAGGATCTGCAAGACTACTTGCCATTGCCAATCAAACAGGGGGAAGTCTTCATCTCGAAGTTTTTAGCTGTGGGAATGACGATTGTACCGTTTCTGCTGCCGCTATTGATCCTCTTTTTTCTAACCGCCTTTAAGAGCGGCTATTCAGTGGTACTTTCGGTAGTGGGCGCGATTCTATTGTTTTTGATCTTCTTCTTTCTACTATTCAGTCTCTGCAGCTTGATTGTGTTCGGTATGACGAAAACAAAGCTGTTTCGTCAACATAAAAAACTATTCACTAGTTTGATGCTGGGTTTTTCAATGATTGTTTCTGTCGGTGGGATTTTGGCGATTAATTTTACCCAGAGTTCGATGGAGCATACTGCTGGAGTCGTTGATCGACATGCCTTCACTGTGTTTATGCCTTTCTATTACGTGATGCATGGGCTCACTACACAAAAAGGCTTGGTAACCTTAGCGGGTTTATTGGTTTTGACTGGTTTACTGCTGCTGGCATTAAGATTCTTCGTGATTCCTAGTTTATATGAGCAGTTCAGCGATGAAGGCTCCCGTACCGTCGCGACAAAACGAAAAAGAAAAACCAATCAGTCATTGAAAAAGCTGCTGGCGGGTTATAACCGTCAACTGCTGAAGAATCCTAATTTGATCATGCAGGTCTTGACGTCCTCACTTATCATGCCGATCGTTATGGTAGGAACAATGGTTACAACTAACCCTGTAAACCTGCAAACCTTGACTCCAAAGTTTATGGGAGTATTTTTTGTCGCTGGCATTGTTTTTGCTTGCATCATGTTGAATCAGACCTCTTTTGTTAGCAACTTGATCTCATTAGATCGTGAGAATTTTTCGTTTATCCAGTCGCTTCCTTTGTCGCTGGAAAAATATCTGCGACAAAAGTTTTGGGTTGGCTGTAAGATTCAAATGTTGATCGCTGGCGGAGTAGGGTTGGTTATCTCGCTTGTTCTGCGATTACCGCTATTTTTAATGGCACCCTTGATCATTGGAATCTTGTGGGGTACCTATCTGATGTCACTTTACTTTTTTAGTCGTGATTATCGTCTGCTAAATGTGACCTGGACGAACGTTAGCCAGCTCTTTACGCGAGGAGTAGGGAATTTCGGTTTGATGATCTGGATGTTTGGAACACTATTTATTGGGGCAGTCTTGATCGTGCTTTATGTTGTAGCAGTGGTGATGAATCTCAATCCGGTACTGCTAAATGGCGGGGTAATGATCTGGCTGGCGATACTATCCATTGCATGGTTGTTAATCAATCGGAATAATTTCTGGAAAAAATTAGGTGATTAGGTTAATAGTGACAGAAAAGAATCTCGAAGCGAGGTTCTTTTTTTCAAGTTTGCCTAATTAATTTATGGAAAATGACAGCTGTGAAAATTAGAATAATCAGGCTATTCGATTGGTTTTTAATGTGTGAAAAATGGCTTAATCCTAAAATAAATCAAATTGTATTATCATAAACATGCTTTAAACGATGTTGACTCAAAATTACCGCTCATTTAGGATGGGAGTTTTTCGATTTGAAACAAAAGAAATCCTGTATTTTTTTAATTTTAAATAAAATTTAAGAAGTAAATAGGTAGCGCTTTCTAATTTTAGATTAAACGTTTTTAGTTTGATATAACGTGATTTTACCGACGGAATGGAAAGAAATAAAAAAACAGATTAAAATATCCGTTTTGAAAATATGTTATTTTTGTTATTTTATCATTTTGAAGAAGGAATGATTTTATCTCTTTCGTAATTGCTTTTATACGATTTTTCAGAATATTCATACCTTTACGAGATTCTTGCACTCTGTGTTTTTTCATTGTAAAGTTACATTTAGGGATTTCTTACCTTTAGCTTGTTCTTGTTCAATTAATAACTAATTATAAGATCAAAATACAAGTGTAATAAAGACCCTAGAAAAATTGAATAGGAGTGGTTTCATTGGCCAAATCAGAGAAAGGCATGACGCTAGTAGCATTAGTCATGATGATCTTTACCTCAGTATTTGGGTTTGCTAACGGACCAGTAGCCTTTTACTTAATGGGGTATGGTTCAATCGTCTTTTACGTTGTCGCAGCAATTCTATTTTTTATTCCATTTGCATTGATGATGGCGGAGTTCGGCTCAACAATTAAAGGCGAAAATAGCGGAATGTACAAGTGGCTGGAGGTCAGCGTAGGACCACGTTTCGCATTTATCGGAACATTCATGTGGTTTGCTTCTTACGTTGTCTGGATGGTTTCTACCTCATCTAAAGTTTGGATTCCTTTTACTACAGCATTTGCTGGTAGCGACCAAACGCAAAAATTACATATGTTGGGTATGAACTCTACTCAAGTAGTTGGTTTATTAGCATGTGTATGGATGATCATCGTCACTTTGGTCTCAATCAAAGGGGTCAAAGGAATCGTAAAAATCACTAGCTTAGGTGGTATTGCGGTAACTAGTTTAAATGTTGTATTGATCGTGATTTCTGGAATTATTTTAGTATTAAATGGTGGACATTTGGCGCAACCGTTCAACCATATTTTACATTCTCCAAATCCTAGTTATCAAAGCCCAATCGGTTTATTAGGCTTCGCGGTATTCGCGATCTTCGCATACGGCGGTCTGGAAGCTGTTGGGGGTATGGTTGATAAAACGAAGAACCCTGAAAAAACATTCCCTAAAGGTGTCGTTCTTTCTGCATTGATCATTTCAGTTGGTTATGCATTAGGAATCTTCTTATGGGGTGTAAGCACGAACTGGCAAGATGTTCTTTCTGGTGATTCTACTAACTTAGGAAATATTTCTTACGTGATGATGAACAACTTAGGTTATGTTCTAGGTGACGCTATGGGTCTTGGTCATGGCGCTGCCATCAGTATGGGTAACTGGTTTGCTCGTTATACTGGTTTAGGTATGTTCTTGGCTTATAGTGGTGCGTTCTTCACATTGACGTATTCTCCATTGAAAACGTTGATTATGGGAACACCGAAGAAATTATGGCCTAAGAAATTTACTGAATTGAACGAAAACGGTATGCCAAGTTTCGCTATGTGGGTTCAATGTGGTCTTGTTGTTGCGATTATCTTGATCGCTTCATTCGCAACACCAGATCCATCAGCGTTTTATAACATCTTGACTTTGATGGCGAACGTTTCAATGACATTGCCTTACTTGTTCTTGATTTACGCATTCCCTAAATTCAAGAATAAACAAGGGTTAGAACGTCCATTTGAAGTATACAAATCTAAAAGCATGACTATGATCATCAGTGTTGTCGTCTTCTTGTTAGTATTGGGTGCGAATATCTTCACGATTTTCCAACCAATCATCGAAGGTGCTGGCGCGCGTGATACATTATGGATGATCGCCGGTCCAGTTGGATTTACCGTAGTTGGTATTATTCTTTACCAAAACTATGTACGTCGTTCAAAAGCCGAATAGTCATAATGATGAGTCTCGACGATCTTTCGTCGGGGCTTTTTTTCTGCCTTGAAATAGAGTAACGATGTGTCCTGTAAACTGTTAAAATTTCTTTTCGGTCTGACTTCTTTTTCTGATAAACTTATTGGTGACTGAATGAAGCCGAGAGCAATTCTGAAGATGGTAGGGCTGTTTGGTGTTCTTCACATATTGAGATTAGGGATCAAATAATTTCTATTTTTTGATCAGATGAATGTTTAGATCATCTAGCTTCAATAGCTGCGAGTAGTCTGATGGTTATTATGGTCATGTCTGTTATTTTTAAACGCGAATCCAGTGTCTAGATGTTGTCGTCTTTTTATTTGAACTCACTCGTTTTTCGAGTGGAAACAAATCTAGTCTAATTGTTGATTTGGAGAACTATTCCAGGCTTGTGCTATGGTCTAGTCTTGGGATTACTACGCTGGAAAACGAAAAAATGCTATTTTATGGTGCTTTTACACGGAGCGATGAAAATATTTGGTCGTTAATAAAAATTATGATAAGTATTGATAAATCAATGTTTATGTGTGTGATAAAGACTTTTGACAAGAATAAAATGGCCCATGATAAAGAGTTTTGCTGGTGAGAATCAGTAAGAGGTCTTATGGTGAGGATGAAGGAGCGGATGAAATGAATTTAAGCAAACAGATCAAACGATTAAGAGAAGCCGCAGGTTTTTCTCAAGAAGAATTATCAGAGAAAATTTACGTTTCTCGGCAGACAATCTCTAATTGGGAGAATGAACGGAGCTATCCTGATATTCATAATCTGTTATTGCTGAGTGTTCTTTTTGACGTGACTTTAGATGAACTTGTCAAAGGAGACGTGGAAACGATGAAAAATGTGATTAGAAAAGATGAACTGGGGAAATACTCAAATATTATGGGAGGAACGATTCTAGCGGCGGCAATTTTGATCGGACCTATCTGGAAGTTTTTTGGTAATATTGGTCTTCTGATACCTTTTGGGCTTTGGTTGATAGGCATGTGGGCCGCAATGAAAGCTGAGAAACTTAAAAAAGAAGAAAATATCAAAACCTATAAAGAAATTGTCACTTATATGGAATGTGGCGATGTAGAAGCGCAACGACAAGCAAGAAGTTCTAAGAGAGATGTATTATCAAAAGTTGCTATAGTCGTCGGTTTTGTTGCTGTTTTTATGGGAATCTTATTAGCAAGCTTATGGTTAAGCGGAATGTTTTAAAAATATAAAGAAATTTAACGTCTGAAACTGTATTGATCAGTTTTCAGGCGTTTTTTTTGACGAACTTTTTATGTATTAGTATTTGCTATTCTTAATCAGAGGAAGTATTTTTGACCGTCAAATCATTCAATCAATTGTCCCGCTTTTATTTTTTAATAAT